>JAFYSG010000028.1 GCA_017559435.1 Lachnospiraceae bacterium | reverse complement strand
TGAGTGAAGTGTTAAAGCCAAAAGCACAACATGTTTGAGCGCAGAGCGCGAGTTTTGTGCTTTTGGCTTTGCCCTTAACTTCATTCACAGCCTTTCGGCAATTCTTAGAAACTCTTACATCATCGCAACTGCAAAACAACACAGAGGCACCGCCCCCATCCCCCACCAAAGCCCCGCGTTTCCCCACCCAAACGGGCGTCCCATTGCGTATATGTCCCTTTGCACAAAAAACAGGCCGCCGTGCAATGCACGACGACCCGTGAGTTTTAAGTCTTGGTAGATTGACTTATTTAAGGGTAACCTTAGCGCCAACTTCTTCCAGTTTCTTCTTGATCTCTTCAGCTTCATCCTTAGAAGCAGCTTCTTTGATGGTCTTAGGAGCGTTGTCAACAACGTCCTTAGCTTCCTTCAGACCAAGGCCGGTTACTTCACGAACAACCTTGATAACCTTAACCTTCTCAGAACCAACCTCAGTCAGTTCTACGTCGAACTCGGTCTTCTCCTCAACTTCTGCTGCAGGGCCAGCTGCTGCTACAACAACACCTGCTGCTGCGGATACGCCGAACTCTTCTTCACAAGCTTTTACTAATTCATTTAACTCTAATACAGATAACTCTTTGATAGCATCGATAAATTCCTGAGTGCTTAATTTAGCCATTTTAATTTTCCTCCATTAAAAATATGATTATTATGTGTCGGATCCTTGATCCAAATCCGGGCTTTCAGCTATCGGTTCTACTCACCAAGCCTAGGAAGCCCATCCTAATTTCAAGTTGTTTATGCCTCTGCAGGTGCTTCTGCTGCAGGAGCGCCATCCTTCTCTGCGATCTGATTCAGAACGCGAGCCAGATTTGCGATAGGAGACTGCATGCTTCCCAGCAATCTTCCAAGCAGAACCTCTCTGGAAGGGATGCTTGCGATCTGAGCCATTCCGGCTGCATCGTAAACGGTACCTTCTACTACACCGGCTTTGATCTGAAGCTTGTCTGCTTTCTTTGCAAACTCAGCAAGTACTCTTGCAGGTGCTGTGGCGTCTTCGTTAGAATAAGCCATAGCGCTGGGTCCCTCAAGGTAAGGTGCAAGACCTTCGAACTGAGTACCCTTGAATGCAAAGTTCATCATGGTGTTCTTGTAAACCTTGTAGGTAACTCCTGCTTCACGTAAGTTCTTACGCAGCTGGGTATCCTGCTCTACAGTAAGTCCACGGTAATCAACCAGAACTACGGACTGCGCGTCTTTGATACCAGCAGAAATCTCTTCTACAACCGGTTTCTTTAACTCGATTTTTGCCATCTTTCTACCTCCTTATAGATTTTAAATGCCGAAAGGAGTTTCTTCGTTATATCAAAAAATCCCTCTGAAGACACAGAGAGATCGAATAATCACAGTGAACTCATCTCCTCGGTAGGATTTACCTTTGTACCTACTGTCTTCGGCGCGGTTTATAACCTTGATGATAATACCATAAGGGGCTGGCATTTGTCAACCCCTTATATAAATTATTTTTTGTAAGATTAGAATTTAGCAACGCTTACCTTTACGCCAGGGCCCATGGTGCTGGTGATGGTAATGCTTCTTAAGTACTGTCCCTTAAGAGCGCTGGGTTTTGCTTTGATGATAGCTTCCATCAGAGCATTGAAGTTCTCCTGCAGAGCTTCCTCGGTGAAAGAAGCCTTTCCAAGAGGAACATGCACAATGTTGTTCTTGTCAAGTCTGTACTCGATTTTACCGGCTTTGATATCATTGATAGCCTTGGTTACATCCATGGTTACGGTACCAGCCTTAGGGTTAGGCATTAAGCCCTTAGGTCCCAGTACTTTACCCAGACGACCAACTACACCCATCATGTCAGGGGTAGCTACTACTACGTCAAAATCAAGCCATCCATCTTTCTGGATTCTGGGGATCAGCTCTTCGCCGCCTACATAATCTGCTCCGGCAGCCTCAGCCTCGGTCAGCTTGTCACCTTTTGCGAAAACGAGAACTTTTACAGTCTTACCTGTTCCGTTCGGAAGAACAACTGCGCCACGGATCTGCTGTTCAGCATGACGTCCGTCACAACCTGTTCTGATGTGTGCTTCGATGGTCTCATCGAATTTAGCTACTGCGGTCTTTTTAGCCAGGGCAATTGCATCTGCCGGCTCATACTGCACTGCGCGGTCTACTAACTTTGCAGCTTCCACATATTTCTTACCATGTTTCATTATTATACCTCCTAGGTTCCAACGACAATATAAATTGTCTCCCAATCATTTGATTATTTAGTCTTCTACAACAATACCCATACTTCTTGCAGTACCTGCAACCATGCTTATAGCTGCTTCCAGGCTTGCTGCATTCAGATCCGGCATCTTAAGCTCTGCGATCTCCTGTACCTTAGCCTTGGAAATAGTAGCAACCTTGGTCTTGTTAGGTACACCTGAACCGGATTTCAGATTACATGCTTTCTTTAACAGTACTGCTGCAGGCGGGGTCTTGGTGATGAAACTGAAAGATCTGTCTGCGTATACAGTAATTACTACGGGGATGATCAGATCACCCTTGTCTGCTGTTCTTGCGTTGAACTGCTTTGTAAATTCAACGATGTTAACACCATGCTGTCCAAGTGCAGGACCAACTGGTGGAGCCGGTGTTGCTTTGCCGGCAGGAATCTGTAATTTGATATAACCTGTAACTTTCTTTGCCATTGTGGCACCTCCTATAATGTGGTAATTCGGCGCAGGTTCTGATAGGGCTGCCCTGCTCCCACTGGGATACTTATCCGTATCCCTTCTTGTTGCCTATATTTCACCCTCGGGATCTCCGGGGAAAAATACCTTAGTTGATAAAAATTAAAGTTTTCTCACTTCCGCAAAACTGATCTCAACAGGGGTCTCTCTGCCAAACAGCTCTACATTAATAGTGGCTGTCTGCTTGCCATAGTCGAGCTTGGTAACGACACCGACTGTGTCCTTCCATACTCCGGCAACAACGGCAATGCTGTCTCCCTCTGCAAAATCAATGGAAACATTTTCAGTTTTGATGCCCAAAGGCTTCATCTCTGCTTCTGTGAGAGGTACCGGTTTACTTCCCGGCCCAACGAATCCGGTAACACCACGGGTATTGCGAACTACATACCAGGTGTCATCGTTCATCTCCATATTCAGGAGCACATATCCCGGAAACATCTTCTTCTGAACAGTCTTCTTGGCGCCATTCTTGATCTCCACTACATCCTGAAGCGGTACTCTGACCTCAAGGATCTGTTCAGCAAGGTGCTTATTGTTCTCAATCGTCTTCTCGATATTGGCTTTGACCTTGTTCTCATATCCGGAATAAGTATGAACTACATACCATTTTGCCTCTGCCATACAATTCACCCTCGCTCTAAATTGATGTTAAGAAATTCACACCGTACTGAATGGCCACATCCAATACAGCAATGATAAGTCCTACAACAACGGAAATTGCCACAACCACTACGGATTGTTTCAGAGTAGTCTGTTTGTCAGGCCATGAAATTTTCTTAAATTCAGCCTTCACGCCCTTAAAAAAACCGTTTTTAACCTTATTTTCTGTGGAATCTCCCATAATTTAACTCCTTCACTCTTTAGAACGACGATTACTTGGTTTCTTTGTGTGCAGTATGTTTCTTACAGAATCTGCAATACTTCTTGGTTTCCATTCTATCAGGATGAGCCTTCTTATCCTTGGTAGTATTGTAGTTACGCTGTTTGCATTCTGTGCAAGCTAAAGTAATTCTTGTACGCATCTTTCCACCTCCGTGCAATATCTAATCTTACTTGTTTTTAAGCATAAAAAAAAGACCTAAATCTCATCTCGCTTGTTTAATATACCATAAAAAAAGAGGAAAGTCAAGGGGGTTTTTAAAATAAACAGTTCATTCATGTATCGTCTCTGAGGGAACGTCCGCTTATGAGCAAAAACAGTTGCAAAGCAGCGGAAAGCCCCGAAGGGGCAGTTTTGCGAATGGGCGCGGGCTGATCGTCACTCGCGCGGAGCCCTCTCAAGCTCAACCATCTCCAAAGCCGCCTCAATCACCTTATCCATATCATAATACCTATACTGCCCCAGCCGACCACCAAATAGCACTTTCGATTCTAAAGCCGCCAATTCTTGGTATTTTTGAAACAACGTGTTGTTGCGTTCATTATTTACCGGATAATAAGGTTCATCCCCTTTATGCCATTCCGCAGGATATTCCCTGGTAATAACAGTACCCGCCTGCTCCCCAAACTCGAAATGCTTATGTTCAATGATCCTCGTATAAGGCACCTGCCTCTCCGTATAATTCACCACTGCATTGCCCTGGTAATTGTCGCAATCAGAGATGTATTCTTCCTCGAAGCGCAAAGAACGATATTCCAATTCCCCCAGGCAATAATCAAAGTATTCATCTATCATACCCGTGTAAAGCACCTTGTTGAATACATCCGCACCCTCCCCCTTAGCTTCATTCTCAGCCACGAACTCCTTATAGGATATCCCCAGACGAACCTCTATACCCTCAAGTAACTTCTCCACAATGCCAGTATACCCCCCAATAGGAATCCCCTGATAACGATCCGTAAAATAATTATTATCATATGTAAATCTTACCGGCAATCTCCTGATAATAAAAGCCGGAAGATCTTTACAATCCCGCCCCCACTGTTTCTCCGTATACCCTTTTACCAACTTCTCATACACATCCCTGCCCACAAGAGACAATGCCTGCTCTTCCAGATTCTCAGGTTCCTCAATATGACACTCCGCCTTTTGCCTTTCAATGATCTCTTTGGCCTCTGCCGGCGTGCGAATCCCCCACATCTTACTGAAAGTATTCATATTAAAAGGCAGATTATAAAGCTCCTCCCCATACACAGCCACCGGAGAATTCACATAATGGTTAAAATCAGCAAACTGATTCACATAATCCCATATCTTCTTATCTGACGTATGAAAAATATGCGCACCATATTTATGCACCTGAATACCCGCTTTTTCTTCCGTATAAACATTGCCGGCCACATTTTGCTTCTTGTCGATCACAAGACACTTTTTCCCGACTCTTTTCATTTCATAGGCAAATACCGATCCAAACAGACCGGTACCTACTATCAGATAATCATATCTTTTCATTATTTAATTCTCTTACCCTTTGCTTTGTACTTGTCAATCTGTACAAAATCATCCATCAGCTCCAGAATCTTGTCTCTGCCGTTCTGGTTCAGTTTTACATAATTCTGCATTACTCTGTTTTCAAGTAACTGTGCACCCAGAGAAGTATCTCTCTCCAGAGATGAGAAATCTACAGGATTCAGGCTCAGTTTATCGCACATTCTGATCACGGTGCCGTAAGCCATACCTTCGATTCCGCGTTCCAGTGCAGTCACCAGAGTACTGTAAGGAATATTCATTTCCATTGCGAACTGACGCACACTACGGTACTGTCTTAAAATTTCTTTCTTTAAAATCTCAGCTTTAGTCATTGTTGTTTCCTCGCTCTCGTAGGATATAAGTAGTCTATGTTTCTAATATACGATATTCCGTGTTTTTTTTCAAGTCTTTTTCTGATTTTTTTCAATTTATTTAACCAACTCCATATTTTTGAATAATTTTCAACCTATTTGACTCCTCAATGTCCTTTGGTGTCACAATCATTCCTCCGTCACTGTCAAGATTATAGCCAAATTGGTAATAAGCGTACCAGACAAGATGTGCACATTGAGTACCTCTGGGCACATTTGCTTCACTTCCCTGATCCAAGTCAACAGCTGCCCACCCCGGCAACAAGCGTTCCCATATGCCGGCCGTTATACGATATGAAACACCCGTCAGATATTTCCTGGCATAGTCTGCAATCGCAGTTCTCTCTTCCCTATCCGCCCCCTGAAGCCGTAACACAAGAAAAGAAGGATACTCTTCCCAGACATTAAGTGACGTGATCACAGACGGACTGCCAAGCACCTGTGCCTCCAACACAAGCCTTCTGTCTGCATCCACTACTATGGCTGCATGGCCGTTTCGCCAGCCAAACACATGAGAACAACAAGTGATTAGAATATCACCCTCTTCTACATAAGGAATCCTGGCAACTCTGGCAGGCATCCCCTGCTCATCTACCACATACTCTGTTTTGGAAATGATGGAATTCAGAACACACTCCACCTCCACGGTCGCAAAATAAGCTTCCTGCAATGCAACAAGCTCCTTTTTCCTGCCCTGCTCCTCCATAAAAACCAATGCTTCCCGGGATAATCCTGTCTGTTCCCCTAATACCTGATAATCTGCCGCATCCCAATTAGGCTTCTCAAGAATCTCCTCTATGGAAACCCTTGCAATCTGAGGCACGCAATGAGCCGCCCCTTCACTTGCTCTAGTCCAGACCCACAACCCCAAAAGACATACTGCCAGACATACTGCCGTGAAAGTTCTCCCCCTTCCCACTTTTCCTAACCGACCTTTCTCTTCCAATTTCTACGCTCCAATTTCCAATTTGCACCAATCAATTATTTTCTCCCAAAAGTATACCCTATCGGCAAAAGAAAAATGCCTGAATAATCATTTACTCAGGCATTTTTTTAATCAGATATAATAAGGGCAATCCTGCCACTGTTTTATGAAAGTGAAAACCTCCTGTAGCGCCCTCAAAACGCCGCAGGAGGTTTTCTGTATAAAAGCATTATAAATGGGGATTGCAATTTAGATTCTTGCCACGCCAGTACGTACAGCCGCCTCAGCCACAGCCTTAGCCACAGCACCGCCTACGCGCTCATCAAAAGCCTTGGGAATGATATATTCCTCGCTCAGTTCTTCATCAGAGATTAGATCAGCCAGAGCCTGGGCAGCAGCCATCTTCATCTCTTCGTTGATATCCTTGGCACGAACATCGAAAGTACCGCGGAAGATGCCGGGGAATGCCAGAACATTGTTGATCTGGTTAGGGAAGTCGGAACGTCCGGTAGCAATCACGCGGGCTCCGCCTGCCTTAGCATCCTCAGGGAAAATTTCGGGAGTAGGGTTCGCACATGCAAAAATGATCGCATCCTTAGCCATGGTCTTAACCATCTCGGTTGTAACGGTTCCGGGAGCAGATACGCCGATAAATACATCTGCGCCTACCAGCTGATCAGCTAAAGAACCGGCCTTCTTCTCCAAGTTAGTCACCTGAGCCATCTCCTCTTTGATCCAGTTAAGGCCGTCACGTCCTGCATAAATAGCGCCCTGGCGGTCACACATGGTCACATTTTTGTAACCTGCAGACAGAAGGAGCTTCACGATGGCAATTGCTGCTGCACCTGCGCCGGAAGTTACGATCTTTACATCTTCTTTCTTCTTGCCCACTACCTTCAGTGCGTTCTGCAAACCTGCCAGTGTGATGACTGCAGTACCATGCTGATCATCGTGGAAAATGGGAATATCGCACTTTTCTTTCAGCTTACGCTCGATCTCAAAACAACGGGGAGCAGAGATATCTTCCAGATTTACACCGCCAAAGGAGCCGCTCATCAGGTAAATCGCATTTACGATCTCATCTACGTCTTTACTCTTTACACAAAGAGGGAACGCATCCACATCACCAAATGCCTTAAACAGGGCACATTTACCCTCCATAACAGGCATACCCGCTTCCGGTCCGATATCACCTAAGCCCAGCACTGCGGTACCATCAGTAATAACGGCACACAGATTGTGACGACGGGTCAGCTCATAGCTCTTATTTACATCCTTCTGAATTTCCAGACAAGGCTGTGCAACACCCGGCGTATAAGCCAGAGACAGGTCATCCTTTGTTGCTACAGGCACCTTGGCAATTACTTCAATTTTACCTTTCCACTCACCATGTAAGCGCAAAGACTCTTTTGCATAATCCATATTGAACACCATTCCTTTCTTATTTTACTTTCCTATGTATATTTAATGATCCCATACCGGACCATTATGCCTCCAGATAAGGGGGCAGATACTCACTTGCTCCGGTATACTCACCGATCATCTGCATCTCCGCATAGGTCTTCTCATTCAGAGACACGCCTTCACGCAGCACTCTCTCTTTTGCCTCCGCTTCCTTTTCACCGTGGATGTAAATGCGGTCTTCTCCTTCTGCTTTAGCAGAGTCGCGCACTTCCTGAAGGTATTTGCTAAGGGAAGCCTCAATCTCCTTCTTGTCACCAAACATACCATAATCCAGAGCGATAAAGCAGTGGGCGATATTGGCTCTGCCGGGTGTCTTGTAGATGTAATTGGAGGTAGTACCGCCGGACAGGATTGCACTGGCGATCTCGCACAGCATGGCAAAACCATATCCCTTGTAACCGCTGGTAAGTTCGCCGGATCCACCCAGAGGCAGGATACCGCCACCGGTCTTATTGATGATATTGGTCAACACACGGTCCGGATCGCTGCTGTCGTGGCCGGTCTCATCCAGCGCCCAGCCGATAGGCAGACCATTACCGCGTTTTACATACACTTCCAGTTTACCCCTGGGAACTACAGTAGTAGCCGCGTCAAATACATAAGGGGTAGGATCAGCAGGCATAGCAAAGGCAATGGGATTGGTACCCAGCATAGCCTGGCGACCGAAGGTAGGAACCATGATAGCTTCTGTATTGGTCATAGACATACCGATCAGCCCCTGATCAGCAGCCATCTTTGCATAATAGCCGGCGATACCATAGTGGTTAGAATTGCGGACAGTGATCATACCAAAACCACTTGCTTTCGCCTTGTCGATAGCCATCTGCATGGCCTGCACACCCAGAATCTGTCCCATGCAGTCATTGCCTTCGATTACAGCTGACAAAGGAGTTTCAAACACCACTTCCGGCTTAGCATCCAATTTTACCAGGCCACCGGTGATCTCCTTGTGATAACGGATCAGTCGCTGTACGCCGTGAGACTCGATTCCGGACAAATCTGCCGCCAACAGAACGTCTGTGATCTGGTTACTTTGTTCCTCAGAAAAGCCATATCCCTGGAAAACGCGTACACTAAACAAACGCAGTTTGTCATAATCTACATGATAATACTTCATATGTTATTTCCTCCTTAAATGGTTCGTGCCTAAAAGCTACGATACCCGATTTTTAATATTTGCTTTTAGTCTTTATTTATACAGTAACACCTAAGTTGATCATCTCAATATTGCCATTAGGACAACGGTTAAAGCACATACCGCAGGCCACACACTCTTCTTTGCGGATATGCATGGTATCAGCGTCAGCCACTTCCGGAGCAAAGTCGGTACAGATGGTCTTACACAACTGGCAACCTTCTCCACAGCCACAGTTCAGACATCTGGACGCCTCTTTCACTGCCTCTTCTTCTGTCATCACACGCTTGTAAGGGTTAAAATTCTGTACTCTTTCTTCTGCCTTTTCAGCAAGCTTCACAGGGTTTACATCCCTCTTCAGATAGCCTGTGCGACGGCGAACGATTTCCGGATTCACGGTCTTGGTAGCAGGAATGGGCTGTAAAGTCGCCTCGTCTTGGCGAAGAGCCTGATCTATGGCCAGAGCCGCATTCTTGCCGGCTGTAATGGCAGAAATCACGTTGGTAATACGAGCACTGCTCATCATCAGGAAGTCTCCATCAGAGACAGGCAGCTTGGTCACATACTCATTTTCTACCAACACCTGATCGCAACCAAGGGTCATGGCAGCACCTTCTTTTACAAAGCTGACGCCGTCTTTCACCATTTGTACCTGGGATGCATTGTCTAACAGTACCACACCTTCTTCTTTTGCCAGATCTAATGCTTCCTTGTCACCACTTCGCTTGCTGAATGCAGCGGGACTTAACAATGTCACCTGCTTTGCCCCGAGACGAACTGCACATCTTGCTGCATCTACTGCTGCGAAACCACTTCCGATCACAGCCACACGTTCTTTCACCATACCGGGCACTTTCTCAGTGTTTACGCGATATAAAAACTCTAAAGCGTCCTCTCCGCCCAGTCCACTGTCCTTCTTCTCACAGGCACCTACAGCTGCAAATACTTTGGCAAATCCGGCCTCTTTCAGAACATTCACATCTTCTATACACTTGCCGAATTCAAATTTCACGCCAAAGCTTTCCAGATTTGCTACTTCTTCATTCAGGATCTGCTTCTGATAGACATAATCCGGCGCACCATAGCGAAGCTTACCTCCGGCAGTATCTTCTTTTTCGAAGACAGTCACGTCATAACCGCCCTTTATAAGCTCTGCTGCACAGCTTAAACCGCAGGCACCGGCACCGATCACAGCCACCTTGATCCCATTGGGCTTAGCCTGTGCCCATACAGGCTTCCAACCCTGTGCTTTTCCATATTCCAACACAAAACGCTTCAGTTCTCTTATCTTCACCGGAGAATCAAAGCCACCGCGGATGCAGGCATCCTCACAGGGGTGAGTACAAACAAGTGCACACAGATTCTGCAAAGCATTCTTGCCGGTGATCAGATCATACGCCTCTCTGTACTCTCCTTTGGCAATCTTCTGCACATATGCCTGTACGGGTACATGATGAGGACAGCTGCTCTTACAAGGCGCTGACAAGTTGGGCTCCTTGATGTGAGCATAACCTGCATAAAGCGTAACATCTGTGGCAGTTTTCAACTCATCCACCAGCATGCTGCGGAAATCATCCAAGGTAGCATACCCATGCTCTTCCATATAATCGCTCATACCTTTGATCATGGGACGCACAATATCATAACCGGAGATCAAAGTCTCAGCACAAACACCGATCAGGTTGCCGCCGCACATTACCATTTCCACGGCATCCTTCCAGTTGGTAATACCACCGGCTGCCATAATAGGAGGCTCCTTGCCGCAAACTTTACGGATCTCATAGGTATCTCTCTGTGCCAGAGGCTTTAACCAAGTACCACAGTGACAGCTCATACTGATCTCATCCTGCAGATGATAGAAAGCTTTCTCCGGATGCTCCAGATTAATAGGGGGCAGACCCATACGATTACCGGTTCCTCCCACCGCATCTGCTCCTGCCTCATACAGAGACTTAGCTACCTGAGCGATCTTTCCGCCCTCGGGAGTGAGTTTCACAAATAACGGAATAGAAATGGCTTCTTTTACAGCCTTTACAATCTCCGCAGCCACATTGGCATTCTGTCCCATGCTGGCGCCGGTCTGCTTGGAAGCAGTCTGTGCGCCGCCACTGGTCAGCTCCAGATTATATGACATATTGGGACAGCACATATTTAACTCAATAATGTCAGCCCCTACTTCTTCAAATTTCTTAGCCATATTCACCCAGCCTGCCGGGCCTTCATCGCCGGCATAGGTGATATTGGCCATCAGTTTCAGGTCGGTCAGCACCTTCTTGGCATCCTCAACAAGCTTCAATCCTTCCGCAAAGGTCAAGCGCTTCTCCGTAGTGAAAGCCAGGGCGTTACGGTCTTCAAAAATACCATAACGGGGCTTTCTATTAATATAAGGTGCCGGATCAATGCTCAGCTTGATGCTGGCAGCAGCCCAGCCGGTTTCCTCGATACGTTTCAGCTGCTTTACCGTCTTAGTGGTAGGACCGGAAGCTACATAAAACGGGTTCTTGAACGTCACACCACCGATAGTCACGGGAATCCGGATATCTTTCATTTCCTGTTTCATGAAATTTCCTCCTATGCATCCTTTTTGATATGTACACCTTCACTGGCAGATTTATAAATCAGGTTGATCACCTTAAGGGTCTCCAGGCCGTCCATGCCACGCAGTCCCACATCGGCATCCCTATCTGACAGGGCGCAGTCAACGAAGTGATTGATCTCGCCACAATAACCCAGATTATACTTTTCATCTACCGCAGGAGTAGACCAACCGCTGGTAACCTCTGCTTTCTCAACCGTATAATCAAGACCGGGGATAGAGAATACTTTCACAGGACCACTGAAAGACAGATCCACATGGATGCAGCCCTGTTCACAGTAAATATCCAGCACATCCTCCATACCACCTATGGTTACATAGTTAGCCTCCAAGGTAGCATAAGTACCGTCTTCAAAACGGATAAAGGCTCCTGCCCAGTCCTCACCTTCCATCTTCTGATGTACCAGATTGGTATCCTGTCCGCCGGAAGTCATACCGGTCAGTTCGCTCCAACGGTTATCCTTCAGCGCCAGCATAAAGCTCACCGGATGCACACCCAGATGCACCATACAACCGCCACCACAGTACTTGATAGACTGTGCAAAGGGAGAATGAGAACCACTGTGACACTCTCTTGCACGGATATACAGAGGTTTTCCAAGCTGTCCACTGTTTAAGATGGACAGTGCTTTACGGAAAGCAGGTGCAAACAGCCAGTCCTCAGCATAATAAATATGCTTGCCCAAGCGTTCAGCAGTATCTACCATATCCTGAGCATCCTCCACTGTTGTAGCCAGAGGCTTCTCACAGATAATATCGCGACCGGCATTCATAGCTTTGAGAGCCACATCATGATGCAGGAAATTGGGCATACAGATATCCACCAGATCGCACTCACACTGTTCAATGGCAGTATTATAATCATCATAAGCAGTATAACCGGTAAATCCATATCTCTTAGCCAGCGCTTCAATGCGGCTCAGATCCTTGTCACAGATACCCACAATCTCTACCTTATCCAAAATACGGCTGTATCCGTCAGAGTGAAGATCTGCCGAAAAAGCCGCTCCTACGATCAATACACGAAGTTTTTTCATAAATATCTCCTTCCTAAAAATCACTGTAATTAAATTTCTCTTTAGCTTCCATATAACTAAATGCTTTGTTCATTTCCTCTACTGCGAGTTCAGCACTGCGGGCAAAAATCTGCTCTCCCTTCTCAGCTGAGGCCTTGCTGGGTTCTCCCCACACACCTGTAGGTGATGCCCTAAAGATACTGCCATAACTCAGATAAGGTCTGGGGACTTTAGGCACAAAATCCACCGCCCTGTCCATATGTACCGTCTCAGGCGCAACCGCCAAAATCATGGAAGTCTCTGTTTCTCCTGCATGAAGCTCCGTATTGGTCTCCAGAATCCCTTCCTGGTACAATGTCTGGAAAAATACGCAGGAATCAATCAACGCTACCATCAGATCCGGATTATGCTTGGCATTCAGATCACGCACCAACGGCGTCATCACAAAAATCCCACCATGACATTGCAGTATTGCTACTTTCTTAAAGCCCTGAGTCTTCAAGCTTAAGATGATATCTGTCATCATCTGATAAAAGGTGGTTGGTTCCATCCATACGGCACCCTTCTTACCCATATGTTCTCTGCAGGTAGAAACCGGCAAAGTAGGCAATAAAAACGCCCCCGTCTTCTGCGCCACACGTTTTCCCAGCTCTGTGGCAACGGCCCAGTCTGTCATCACCGGCAGATGAGGACCGTGCTGCTCTATGGATCCCACTGGAATGATGGCAAGATCAGGATTCTTCTCCATGATTTCATCAGCAGTGTTCCAATACATAATTCTCTCCTCTCCGCCTCCTCACCACTTTTCTCAAAAGACATGGCAGGTGGCATGCACAACAATTACTCCGCCAATTTAGATGCACTGTCCTTATCCAGATACAGCGCTGCATTCTGATGATTTCTCAAAATACTTGCAGGACAGTCGGTAGTCACTTCACCACACAATGCATTGTAAACAGCATTGGCCTTACGGTCGGTAGGAACTACACAGATTGCTTCCGGCACAGACATAATAAATGACATGGTCAGACTCATGGCATACTCCGGCACATCAGCAAAAGTAGCAAAACAGCCATCATTCACCTGCTGCTGACGACACACATCGTCCAGCTTTACCACCTTGATCATCTTAGGATCCTCAAAGTCTGCCACTGAAGGATCATTGAAAGCCAAATGACCATTCTCACCTATCCCCAAGAAGATCAAATCGATGGGATACTTTTTCAGAAGTGCTGTATACTCTTCACACTTTTTCTCGGCCTCATCAGCGCTACACAACAGATAATGAAGCTCTTTAAAAGGCACTTTATGGAAAATGGCCCGATTCAGGAAATTACCAAAACCGGCAGGTTCGTCAGCATCAATACCCACATACTCATCCTGATGAAAACCGCGCACTTTAGTCCAGTCAATATCCTCCTTCAGAAGATTCTCCAACAGATCATTCTGGGAGGGTGCGGCTGCAAATACCACATTGGCTTCTCCCTTCTTAGCGATCACGGCATTGATGCGCTTTGCTGCGTCAGCAGCCGCAACCTTTCCCATATCCTCTCTGGTGTCAAACACATACACCGGCAGATTTACAACTTTTTTTGATGAAAGTAACATACTCTTTTCCTCCTGTTTGTTTTTTATATAATACCCTACTTGCCCGCCTTACCTGCTCCTCATCGGGGGGGTAATGGGCTTCGGGGTTACTTGTTGCTCAGATACTCATCGATACCCTTAGCTGCCGCCTTACCTGCTCCCATTGCCAGGATCACGGTCGCTGCGCCTGTTACAGCATCGCCGCCGGCATAGACACCTTCTTTAGAGGTCATACCGGTTGCTTCATCAGCCACGATACATTTCCATTTGTTCACTTCCAGGCCCTCTGTGGTAGAAGAAATTAACGGGTTCGGGGAAGTACCCAGTGACATGATCACAGTGTCCAACTCCATCACGAACTCAGAATCAGGAATTACCACAGGACGTCTTCTTCCGGATGCGTCAGGCTCTCCAAGCTCCATCTTCACACACTTCAAACCGGTTACCCAGCCCTTCTCGTCAGCAAGGATCTCGGTGGGGTTGGTCAGAAGATCAAAGATGATACCCTCCTCTTTGGCATGATGTACTTCTTCCACTCTGGCGGGAAGCTCTTCTTCACTCCTGCGGTATACGATATGTACTTCTGCTCCCAGTCTCAGTGCGGTTCTGGCTGCATCCATGGCCACATTACCACCGCCTACCACTGCCACTTTCTTACCATGCATGATGGGGGTGTTGGAACGAGGATCAAAGGACTTCATCAGGTTGCTTCTGGTCAGGTACTCATTGGCAGAAAAGACTCCGTTGGAGTTCTCCCCCGGGATTCCCATGAATTTGGGAAGACCTGCACCGGAACCGACAAAGACTGCATCAAAACCTTCTTCCTCGATCAGCTGATCGATGGTGATTGATTTTCCTACCACTACATTAGTCTCAATGGTTACACCAAGAGATTTTACATTCTCAATTTCCTTGGCAACGACTGCTTTCTTCGGCAGACGGAACTCCGGAATACCATATACAAGTACGCCGCCGGGCTCATGTAATGCTTCAAAAATAGTAACATCATATCCCATCTTAGCCAGATCACCTGCACAGGTTAAGCCTGCAGGGCCGGAACCGATGACTGCTACTTTTTTCCCTTTCTTTACCTCTGCACCCTTAGGGCTAATACCGTTTTCTCTGGCCCAGTCTGCTACGAATCTTTCCAGCTTACCGATAGAAACCGCCTCGCCTTTAAAGCCGCGGATACACTTGCCTTCACACTGGCTTTCCTGGGGACATACTCGTCCGCATACTGCCGGCAGCGCACTGGACTGGCTGATGATCTGATAAGCCTCCTGGATATTACCTTCTTTTACTTTAGCGATAAATCCCGGGATATCGATGGATACAGGACAACCCTTTACACATTGTGCATTTTTACAGGTAATACATCTGGAAGCCTCACACATAGCTTCCTGCAAATTATATCCAAGACATACTTCTTCAAAGTTCGTGGCACGCTCCTTAGGGTCCTGCTCACGAACAGGTACTTTCTTTAATACGTCCATATTAACCTCCAAAACTTTGTCTTTTATTCACAATGACCACAACCACCATGGTGGGTGTCGCCTTCTTCCAGCTTCAATATAGCTTTGCCCTCATCAGTCTTGTACATCTGCTGACGTCTCATAGCCTCGTCAAAATTCACCTTATGACCGTCAAACTCTGGACCGTCCACACAGGCAAATTTTACTTCGCTGCCCACTGTCACACGGCAGGCGCCGCACATACCGGTTCCATCTACCATAATGGGGTTTAAACTTACGATGGTGGGGATATTAAGCTCCTTGGTCAGTAAGCATACAAATTTCATCATGATCATGGGACCGATGGCTACGCACAAATCATACTGCTTTCCTTCTGCCACCAGATCCTTGATCACTTGAGTCACCATACCGCTTCTGCCATAGGACCCGTCGTCAGTAGTGACATACAGATTCCCGGCCACTGACTCCATCTCTTTTTCCAGGATCAGCAGATCTTTGGTCTTACTTCCCACGATCACATCTGCTGCAACACCATGTTCATGCAGCCATTTTACCTGAGGATATACAGGCGCTGCACCTACACCTCCTGCTACAAACAATATCTTTTTAGCCTTAAGTGCTTCCGGTGTCTCATTCACCAGTTCTGAAGGGCATCCCAAAGGACCTACAAAGTCATGAAAACTATCTCCTTCCTTCAGTTCTGCCATCATCTTAGTGCCGGCACCAACCGTCTGGAACACGATAGTCACAGTTTCCTTCTCTCTGTCATAATCACAAATGGTCAGAGGAATTCTTTCACCTTCTTCATCCATTCTGACAATTACAAATTGTCCGGGCTCACAATACTTTGCCACTCTGGGTGCTTCCACATCCATCAGATAAATGTTGGTAGTCAATTCTTTTGCTTTAACAATCTTATACATTTATACACCTCTCTATTTCTTATTTCCTTTTCCAAAAAACTCCAATGGCAGAAAACGTTTTCTATTTATTTTTCGCTTAATTTTCGCCTCTTTCTTATATTATAATGCAATAAAACCTATCTTGCAAGTAAATTTTTTTAATTTTATGTAACTTTTAATAGTAAACGTTTTCTTTCTTTGTATGGATTTTTTACACCAAAAAGGTGCCACTTTATACCTTTCGCGGCTCAGCCACCGTATCCCTGATCACCAGACTCGGTGTCAACTGCATCACCACTGACATTTCCGGTTTCTCATTCCGAAGCAGATCCAACATCATGTACGCCGCAAAGCGCCCGGACTCCACCGCCGGATAATGAACCGTAGATAATGATGGCAGAAATGTACTGGCAAAAGGAATATCATCAAATCCAAATACTGACACATCCTCCGGCACCTTCACACCATTTTGCAGCAACGTCTTTATAACCCCGATCGCCAACATATCATTGATACAGACAAAAGCCGTGGCCGGGCAACCATCTTCAAGGAATGCCTGGGCAATACAACGTCCCGTCTCCAGTTCCGGGTCACTGTAAGCATCCAGACCATCCGCAAGTTTTTCATAGATCAAATCCTCGCGGTATGGAATTTCTGCGCTGCGCAGAGCATCAAGATATCCCTTGTGTGTCTCCAAACGGGTCTTTCGCGTCATGGGAAGTGTGGCAAAGGCAATCTCCCTGTGCCCTCTGGAAATCAGATACTCTGTAGCCATACGGGCGCCTGCTCTGGTATCAAAATTAATACCTGCGCTGTCCACCCCCACCAACTTCTGATCCAGAAGCACGAACTTCATACCTTTTTTTATATATTCATTGACCATATCCGGGTTATCGCTCATAGAGGAGAGAATCACCCCTTTGACCTGTCTCTCATACAACTGCCTCAAATACTTCTCCTCTTGCGGAAGATTCCGTATGGTATTACATAGGATGAGACTATATTGATTCTGCCCCAGTACATCCGTAATCCCTTGAATGGCCTGATGATAAAACTGATTGGAGATACTGGGAATCACCAACCCAATATCCTTCCTCACATCTCCCTTAAGAGATCGCGCCATCGTATTAGGCACATAATCCAGCCGCTGCGCCGCATCCTTCACCCTTTGCCTTAACTGTACACTGACCGGATAATTATTATCATTCAGCACCCTGGATGCCGTAGCCAGCGAAACTCCCGCCAATTTAGCCACATCCCTGATTGTCGCTTGTTTCTCCATCTTCCATGTTCCTTCCAACCATCAAGTATACTTACTTTATACCTTAATTATAATTTTACCACCATTTTCGCCTCTTAGCAACATTTTTATATCCCTCCCGCTAATATGATTTACGCAAAATCCTCACACTTACCGCAAGTCTCGGCGGGGGGGGACCGCCGGCAGGCAGTCTTCCGAAAACGGGAGCAGCACACCGGGATTGATTGGTTCGCAGTTGCAAAACTGTAAGAGTTACTAAGATTCTC
>JAFYSG010000002.1 GCA_017559435.1 Lachnospiraceae bacterium | reverse complement strand
GCATAGCATTTCTCCAACACTTGATAACCCTTGATGAAATCTTCTTTAGAAGAGGCTAATACCGGATATCGCTCTACCAGTTCTTCTATATATTTTATATAGTTACTTTCCAGTTGACTCATCTCTAGCACTTCCCTTCAAAATTACAGTGATTGCTTGTCTCAAATCTGCAAAGCAAGATATCTTGCTTTCACAGTCCTTCCCTACTTTTGCAACCTTACAACCTGCATTTAATCCAGCCTCTACATCACTGTCTCCATCCCCGATCATCCAAGACTCGGACAGCTCTATATTGTATTTTTCTGCTGCCGCAAGCAACATTCCCGGCTTAGGCTTCCTGCACTCACACTCGATCTTATACTCAGGTCTTTCGCCTTCATATCCCTTATGAGGATGGTGTGGGCAATAAAAAATATCGTCTACATACGCACCCTCCTGCCCCAGCAGTGTCTCCATTTTATTATGAATCTCCTGCAGCTCTTCCAGTGATACTTCCCCTCTGGCAATTACCGGCTGATTGGTCACCACAATCGCCAGATAACCGCTTTCGTTTATCAGTTTCACCGCCTCAGCAGCTCCGTCTATCAGAGAAAAGTCATCAATATTTCTGAGGAATCCTACATACTGATTCAGTGTACCGTCTCTGTCCAGGAAAATAGCTTTTTGCTTGTTAGACAGATTTTTTGCTTCCACTTTACCTTCTCGGATATCTTGTATCACCGAATAATATCTGTCAGGTGTTCCCATGTCTTTGATATATTCAGGAGAATCATAGATACTCAGTTCCCCTTGTGCAATCAAGGGTTTCAAAACATCCCTATCCAAATCTGTCTTTTTCAATTCTGAGAACATATCAAATATCCTCGGAGACAACATATGAAGACCCGCATTAACCCGATTTTGATACCAAAGCCTTTTATCTTCCTTATGCAACCAGTTTGTCACCTTGCCGTTGGAATCTGCAAATATGATTCCGCTGTCATAAGGATGACTATTAGGATGTGTCAGGATCGTCGCTACTGTTTTCTGGTTATGGTGATGCTCTAGGAATCGGCTGATATCCACATCAAATATAATATCTCCATTCAGCAAAAGAAAATCTTCTTTTATCTGATCCTTCAATAGGAACAGAGCCCCGGCAGTTCCTAAAGGCTGCTCCTCTACCACATATTGAAGATTCACGCCCTTTTCAGAACCATCCTTAAAGTAATCACTGATCACTTCTCCCATATGTCCTATAACTAAAATAATATCTGTATATCCCTGCCTGCGCAGAGTGTCAATCTGGTACTCCAGTATTGGTTTTCCGTCTATGGGAATCATGGGCTTGGGAACCTGAGAATTCACCTCAGCGATCCTGGTTCCTTTACCCCCTGCCATTATTACTACTTTCATATCTCCATCCTTTTATGTTAAGAGCATTCTATCTGGGTTCATAGCTTTCCGGCGTATAGTGAATGACCCTTGTCCCTCCGGTTTCAAATTCAAACGGTACATACAAAAACTTATCAAGTGCTTCTTGTACCTGCTTCTGCTTCTCAGGCTCTACGTAGAACAAAAGGAATCCTCCACCCCCAGCTCCCAGCAGTTTACCACCTGTAGCACCGGCTTTTATCGCCTTCTCGTATACTGCATCTATAGAATCTGTGGAAACCTTATTTGTGATTCCACGCTTTAATTTCCACGTATAGTCTAACAGTTGACCAAACTCATTCAAATCACACTTTGACGTCAGAACTTTCTCCGCATCATCCACCAGACTCAACATCTCCAGAAGCTGATCCTTTTTGCTCTTTAGATTTTTCTCAGCTTCTACCTGTATATCTGAAGAGAATCTGGAAAATCCGGTAAAAAACAACATCAAATTCCTATTCAGCAGATTCTTCCTATCCGGAGCAATGATAATAGGATTCACTGAGTATCCGTCCGCATCAAAATTGATTCTGTTTAATCCGCCAAAGGAAGCGGCAATCTGGTCTTGTACCCCACCACTTTCATTACACAATACGCGCTCCAAGAAAATTGCATCATCTGCAAGCTTGCGCTTGTCCGCATATTTCCCCTTTAATGCATAAAAAGCATTAAGCATACCTACTGCAAAAGAACTACTGGTTCCCAGTCCGGATCTGGCCGGAAGATCTGCTTCATAAGTCAAGCGTATTTCATGCATATCCAACTGCTTCATGGCTTCACGGATTGCAGGATGCTCAATATCCTCTACCCGACTTACTCTTTCAATCTTTGCATATGACAGCTCTGTAGTATAATCAAAAAATCTTGGCAGATGCCTTACATTCACATAACAATACTTATCAAACGTGGTTGAGATCACAGCTCCCCCATGCTCTTTGTAAAACCCCGGGAAATCTGTTCCTCCACCAAAGAAAGACATTCTAAAAGGTGTCTGTGTTATTATCATCTATTCTATCTCCTGACTTATATAAAATCATTTTCAATCACATTCCAAACGGCCTCTGTACTAAAATGTTCCTTAATGAGCACTTGACTCTTATGAGCCATATTAAGCAGTTTTTCCTTATCCTCATACAGGTCGCAGATTGCTTGAATAAGATTTTCCTCGCTATCCTTAACAATCGCAGCCTCTTGGATTCCTGCAATTCCTTCTGCTCCTACAGATGTAGTAACAATAGGTAATCCATAGTAAAGCGCCTCTACAACCTTACCCTTTACACCTGCACCATAACGTAAAGGTACTACCGCCACACGGCAATGCTTATACAACCTCTCCAGCTCTTCCTCGCTTACAAATCCTTTTACAATTACTCCAGGTGTCTTAATCTGAGTAATTTCCTCCGGTGCCTTAGAACCTACAATATAAAAAGGTGCGTTTACTCTTTTATAAACTTCCGGGAAGATCTTGTCCAAAAACCACTTGACTGCATCCAGATTCGGCCCATGTCCAAATCCACCTACAAACAAAAGGCCTTGTCTCTCTTTGAAGTCATAATGTAACTTTTGAAATTCTTCAAACACATAGGCTGTTATGGCTTTGACAGGTATCTGCGGATCCATCTTATGGATCTCATCACTTTCAATCACCGACGGATAATAGTTCATATCCGCCTTTTTCATAATATATGTTTCCTGTTCCAGCCAGTGTTGTGAATCTTCCAACAGCTTCTTGTCTCCACTCAGTTCATATTCTCGTTTCGCTCTCAAGAAGTGCAAATCATGCCCATAGTAAATAATTTTTCCTCGTGCATGTTCCTTGATAATATCAATATATTTGATCGCAATATGAGGCCTATTAAGGTAGAAAATGTCAAAATACTCTACATTTTCCAGAAGCCATTCTTTCCAATGTTCTGCATACTTAGGTCCATACAGTACAAGAATGCCCATTTGCTGCAGCTCAGTGGTATACGGCTCATGCTGGTAGAAGTTATCTCCAAGGAAAGTAATATGGTATCCTTTCTTCACAAGCATCTTCAGATACATAAACGTAGTCTTACTTCCCGCATCTTTATCGTATTGGGGTACATAGTGATCGATCACCAATACATGCTTTCTATCTCTACCCCGGTCTCTTGCCAAAAATACATTGGTGCCGTTTTCGAAATGATTCTTCTCCAGTTCCTCTTTCCACTTCTCATAGAACTTTTTCTGGTTGTCCACTTGATATTTCTTTTGTCCCGAACTCACATCTGTACCATTTGAGACGCCCTCAAAATGAACCACTACAGATTTGGGCTGAAGCATCACCTTATAACCATGCTTCCTTACCTCGAATGCCAAATCTGAGTCCTCGCAATAAGCAGGAGCATATCTGGTATCGAAACCGCCTATCTTCTTCCACAAATATCTGTGAATCATGATTGCTGCACCTGAAATGTAATCCACTTCATGCACATAATTAAATTCCGAATCATTCGGATTCTGTCGATTGCCATAATTCCATGCCGACGCATCTTTCCAGAGAATTCCACCGGCTTCTTGCAGATAACCATCGGCATATATGAGCTTAGAGCCTACCATTCCCACTGTCTTATCCCGTTTCATCAAAGACACTAAAGGCTCCAGCCAATTCTCCTGTACTTGTGTATCATTATTGAGGAACAAGAGATATTTTCCCTTTGCATATTTTGCTGCGTTATTACAATTTAACAGGAATCTTAGATTCGTTTTATTTGTGATGACTGTGATTCCCTGAATAATATCTTCGATTTCCCTTGTCAAGTCAGTAGAGCAATCATTTGCAATGATCACTTCATATGTGCAATCCCCGCTATTTTTCAGAATTGACTCCAAACAATGGTAAGTATAATCAAATTGATTATAAACAGGAATCACGATGGACACCTGAGGATTATCCCATTTCGGGAAACTTAAGGGAGCATAATCTTCCTTCTTCTTTTCCCTTTCTGTAACAGGCACAACTGCTATCGTTTCTGTTGACGGCGAAATTGTCCTGGACTTTTCATATTCCTCAACTAACATAAAATGATTTACAGCACTAGCTACACCCTCACTTCTTAGAATTGTAAAGCAATTCTTAATTCTCCTTAGGTTGATCATTCGTAACATCAGTCTGGGATTACGCAATCCCTTTCCCAGCAACCTGGCAAAGAAACGCCTCTTGCTGTTAATCGGCAATAACCACAAGCTTAATCTTCTAAATTTAAGTGCCAAACGATAAGTCTTCGAATTTTTTTCACGTTCGTATTCCCTCTCAGCTTCTAATAACAGTTCTATATGTCCTTCTTTATTCATTACTGTCTGCTTCAGCTGATTGATGTGCTCCTCAAGTTGCACAATTCGGCTCTCTGCCACTTCTTCAGCATGGTGAAGGTCCTTCGCATGCCTCTCTGATTCATTTAAGGCCTTGATTGCCTCCTCAGCTTGCCTGCGTAATTCTTGATTATAGCAGCACAACTCCTCGTTGGCATTGCGTAATACCACAGCACACCGTTGGAATTCGTTGTTATTTTGGTTCAATACTTTTACAGCCTGCTTCAGCTCTTCAATTTGCGACATCAATCCTGCATTTCGTATTTCTTCTTCTTTATTTTGCAGTTTTAGGCGGATATTCTCTTCTGTTATCGCTTGCTTATCCTGCCTCAAGTTTTCAGCTTGTTCCTCAAGCATTTGGCTTTTATTCTCTATAATGCTTGTATTTTCTCTCAACTCATCTATGCACTTTCTATAATCTTCTATTTCTTTATCCAGTTTATGGAGGTGTTCATTTCTAGCTTCCACTTCACTTTGCAATGCCAAAATTCTTTCAATCCGTTGCTTGTACTCAGGAGAGGAACTCATCATAGTATGGGATATGTCTATTGCTGGAATTTCTTCATTGCTTGCAATTACCACAAAATATTTCCCATCCTCTGTATATACAGAAGATTTATGATAAGAAACTGTTCTATTCTGCTCTCCCGCCATATCAATTACAGAGCACACTTCAAAATACTGATTATACAACCGTGTATACTTAAAATTTTTGCTCAAGAATTTTATAAACTCTTCTTTATAAAATTCTTTCACGTGAAATTTATTATAATAATTATACAAATCAGAATAAATTGCTTTATTAGGCGTCGACATGATCAAGATGCCGTCTTGTTTTAATACTCTTTTTATCTCATCCAAAAATTTATACTGCAATTCTTCTGATATATGTTCGATTGTTTCGAATGACACTACCACATCTAAACTGTGGTCTGGAAAAGGTATTTGCGCAACACTTCCCACCACGAATTCAATGTTGTCTTTACCTCCATAAGTCTCTCGCGCACGTGCTATTGCCTCAGCACTCAAATCTAATCCACTTACCTTAGCAGCCCTAGCAGCCAGAATGCTTGTGCCATATCCTTCTCCACAAGCCGCATCTAAAACAATTTTGTCCTCCACAAATGACAAAGCACTATAATATCGTTGGTAATGTTCCATTTCCAACTGTTCATCATCTATTCCCGGCACGAACCTTTCTCCTGTAAAAGTTTGTTCCGACATTTTGTCCCTCATTACAATCCTCCAAGCCCTATACACATGTCCACTTATGTGCCATTGTACAAAAGCCTCTTTCTTCATCATTATCAGTCTTAACTATGATCGGCATTAAACTATAGACACTATCCAACGCTTCTCCATCCAATGTTTCCAGCCACAGATCCAACACATATTTTCCTCTCAAAAGCGCATTGTCAAAGCTTAAAATCACTTCTCCAGAGTCCTTAAAACTTTCCTTGTACTCTAAGTAAGTGCCGTAAGTATATACGCCATCGTCTCTGGTAATACCCAATGAAAATCTTACGCTTGGCAGTTTCTCCTCTATCTTGTATCCCAATCGGATACGGCAGTACTCACCCGTCTTTATAACATTTGTTTCTTCGCCATCACTGTTTTCCAAGGTTACAAAAGTAAATTTAGCTCCACCTCTGCCACCTCTTCTTGCTCCGGGCTGATAAAACTTACATACCTCTTTCAAAGTTTCGTTATGGGCAATCTCTTTCTGACGACGTATCAAAGCAACTGTTTCTTCCGAGCTCTCACTCGTTGCTTCCTCTTGTAATTGCTGTTCCAGTTCCTCTTTAACCTGCTGATTCTCCACTTCGATGCGGTCTATCCTTCCGCTCTCCATCTCCATCAGGTACTCTTCTCCAATAAACTTAGGAACGCCCTCTTTTCTGATCAAACCATTTTCAATCCAGATCAGCCTGTCACATATTCGATACATCTGATCCATCGAATGCGACACTATTACGATTGTAGTGCCACTGGCCTTAATCTCTTTCAGTTTCTCAAAACACTTCTTTTGAAAGCCTGAGTCTCCCACCGCTAAAATTTCATCAATTAGTAAAATGTCTGCATCTACATTAATAGCAACAGCAAAAGCCAGACGCATGTACATGCCTGACGAATAGGTTCTAACGGGATTGTCAATATATTCCTCTAACTCCGAAAAACGAATAATATCATTAAGACGCCTGTCTACTTCTTTCCTGGTAATACCAAAAATAGATGCATTGGTATAAATATTCTCTCGCCCTGTCATATCAGGATGAAAACCTGCTCCCAGTTCTATCAGACTGGATACACGACCTTTCATATTGATATGACCCTCGTTAGGATACAATATTCTGGTCAGAAGCTTCAAGGTTGTACTTTTACCACAACCATTTCTGCCTATAATTCCTACAGCCTCACCTCTAGCCACCTGAAAACTAATCCCCCTTAAGATCATGACATCTTCATGTTTTCCTCTGGAGGGATTCACAAAACGTTCTTTCAAGGAACTTGCTTTATCTTGATAAGAACGGAACTTTTTCTTTACATCTTTTACTTCTATAACAATCTCACGATTATCTGCATCACGAAAATTTTCCACTACATTTCCTCCGCGAAATTCCTATCCAATCTCCCAAATACAATGAACCCTACGATAAAAATCATCAAACTTACTCCACCTGCCAACAATAAATAATTGGTCGTGGGAACCATACGGTAATATAAAATCTGATGATACACCTCTACAATAGGGGTCATGGGATTCAAAACAATTAATGGTCTATACTGTTCCGGCACATATTCCATGTTATACATGATAGGTGTAATATAAATCCAAGCCATCATAATTACTCCAACGATCTGTTCCAAATCCCTGAAATAAACAGTAATGCTGGATACAATAAAAGCAATTCCCAGCGCCAAGAGGTATTCTATTATCATAATTAGCGGAAGGAAAAGTAATACTTGCAGGTTAAAGCCATAACCAGATACCAACACAGCAAGAAAAACAATAATGAAACTCAATAACATATTTACAAAAGCACTGGTTACATAAGCGATAGGAATAACTTCTCTTGGGAAAAAAATCTTCTTAACCATGTCTGCTTGTGCCCGAATGCAAGTCGTACCGCCTTGAACAGATGTATTAAAAAAAGTCCAAGGCATCATACCTATAATTAGATATAAATAAAACTTATCAATTTGTACTTTAAAAATAACAGAAAAGACTGCCGAATACACTATAACCTGACACAACGGATTGATGTATGTCCATAAAAAACCCAGAACAGAACCTTTGTAACGGCCTCTGAGTTCTCTTCGTACCAGACTAAAAATCATATCACGGTATGCATATATATCTTTAATTCTTTGAATCATCCTTTATTAAACCTCTCATAATTGCGTGATATATCATTTGCTTTTGCAATTCTTTTTAAACAAAACTTTTTACATTCACTTTATCATACCACGCTTCAATAATATTTGCAAATACAAAATAAATTATTCCAGAAATAATCTCCAAATAATACTCCAAAACGTCATGGACAGTAATCAGAGTCACTTCGGGTCTATTTTGCCACCATTCCAATTCCATTTAAATATAAGGGAGCCATGTGATTGGGCTCCCTTGTATCTTTCACCTGAATGCTACATCATATCAGGTGACCATTCAATATCAGTTTCATTATCCCCACTCTCTCCACTCTCCGGCGGTGTAGACGGCTGAGGTTCAGGCTCTGGTTCCGGCTTTGGCTGAGGTTCAGGCTCTGGCTGGGGTTCCGGCTGGGGTTCCGGCTGAGGTTCAGGCTCGGGCTCTGGTTCCGGCTCGGGCTCTGGTTCCGGCTCGGGTTCTGGCTCAGGCTCCGGTTGCGGAGTAGGCGTAGGCGTAGGAGTAGGCTTAACCACAGGTTTCGAAGGTGTTGATGGTGTTGATGGTTTGACAGTCGTCTGTTCCTTGATCGCTCCTTGGCCAATCTCAGAGTAAGTCAAGGTCTGCTTCTTATCCTGTGCTGACTCACCAGCCTCGCCATCTGTGCTTTCCTCCGGCACCTGATCCTGTCTGCCGGTATAGCCGGCAAGTGGATCCTGCGCCATAAAGTCTGTGACAGGACCCAAAGTGTACCATCTGGTGCCATCGAACCATTCCAGGTTAGAATCATAGATTCTGACCTGCACATCCAGTGCATTGATCTGTTTATCTTTTACCGTCTCTGCAGTTTCCTGCTGGCGTACCGGTGCGTAAAAGCCGAATTCCGGATAAGCAGGTATTCCCAGAAGCTCTGTATTAAAAATCAGGTCCGCCACTTGTGTGCCTTTAGGCACATTCAGGAACAGGTAATTCTTCTCGTTTTTAGTGTAGGCATAGATAAGCTGGTCCATGTCGTCTTTGGCACCATTTTTATTGTTTCGAAGCTTCCCTTCCAGCTGTTTTACTGCGATGGTGCCATCCTGGTTGAAGGTACCCTGATAGTCGGTGAATTCCACTTCTTCTCTGGTGGCCCAAAGGGCAATCAGGTCTGCGGGTTCTTTGCCTTTATGAATCTGTATGGTGTAATCTCCGGTTAATATATTGTCGGTCAG
This sequence comes from Lachnospiraceae bacterium, assembly GCA_017559435.1. GTDB lineage: Bacteria > Bacillota > Clostridia > Lachnospirales > Lachnospiraceae > Acetatifactor. Next base: position 782 of record JAFYSG010000002.1, on the reverse strand, counting down.
GCTGCCGGTCTCATAGTATACACTTTCTGTTGCTGACAGGCACAACCAAGAGGAAAATGTTCCCTGGTACTTGCCTTGCGCATAGCCTGTAGTGATCATGCGAATACTTTCCGGTGTCTGCTGCAGGATGATCATTTCCTCGCCCTGGAGATACCATACATTGGTATAGCCTTGTCCGGCTTCGTTATAACCGGTCTGCCATACCAATACACCTTCTGCTCCGGCAGCTTCATAGTAATAATTTCTTCTGCCTTCTTTGAGCTTGGGCATCATGATCCGAAACCAATCCCGGCTATAGATCACAGATGCAGCCTCATTGCGGTATTCCGGGATGTCCAGGTTCTGTAAAAGCAATTTTGCCTGGGCCTGAAGGACCTCGCTTTCCTCCCCGGCATTCACAGTGATGTCCTGCAAGGTCAGATAAGCCTCGCTGTCGCCGTACAGTCTCCAGCACTGCTCCAGCATATCTCGCTGCTTCTTAAAACGTCCTTCACCTGCGTACAGCTGTGCAAGCTCTTTGTATTCCTCAGCACTCAGGCCTTGTGTACTGTATTTGGTCTCCAATTCCAGCATGGCAGCTGCTTCCGGAGAAAGTGTGACGCTTTCTTCACCCTTTCCCTGGGCATCACTCTCCCCTTTGCCGGTCGGGTCTGTTTCACTTTCTTGTGCGCTGCTCTCCTCACCTGTCGCCTGCTGTTCCTTGTCCGTTTTACCGGATAGAAGGCCAAACAGAAAATCCTTTACCCCGGAGCCCTGTTCTTCCAGGCTTCCGGAGACGGTTG
>JAFYSG010000027.1 GCA_017559435.1 Lachnospiraceae bacterium | reverse complement strand
CGCTCTGCGTCAGCACAAGGTCTGCCTCACTGGGTGTGGGATCGCCGCTTGGATGATTGTGAACCAATATAATATTTACTGCTTTATCCTGCAGTGCCTCCAGAAAAATTTCTCTCGGAGAGATCAGTGACATTCTGACACTTCCGCTTGACAGTAAGGTCTCTTTCAGAATCTGGCCTTTTACATCCAATGAGACCAACACCACACATTCTGTGTTCTTGTGCCTGAGCTGTTCCATAAAATAATCTGCAACAGATCCGGAATCACTGCATCGCATCCGCTCTCTGGCAGAAGCTCTGCTGATCCTCATGGAAAGCTCTGTCAGGCACTTTAACTTCACAGCCTTCACTTCCCCAATGCCCCGAACCTGCATCAATTCCTCTAATGTAATGTCATGTAGCCCAAGCAGCCCTTCCCTTGGCGGTTTGGCCATTGCAAGCACTTGCTCTGCCAATTCCACCGCACTGGTATTGTTTGTGCCGGTGCGCAGAATAATGGCCAACAATTCACTTTCTGTCAGATGATCAGGCCCGTAGGCAAGAAATTTCTCATAAGGTTTGTTTGGTACATTTTCTTGTTTCTTCTTCATGATCTGCTCCTTGTCTGAAACCTTCTCCAACACTGCAGATCAATGGGCCGTTCACGCACTTTGCGCTTACAGCTGTGTATTTATTTCAAGAACTTATAAACTAAAAGTGCCAGCACTACGCCCAATACACTGGCTATGGTGATCTGGAATTGTAATCCAAAGGTAAGGATAATGAATCCCAGATTGAGCTCCACAGGTGAACTCATTCCAAAAGACTGCCCATAGTTTAAAAAGCTTTTGTCAAAATAGGTTCCGATAAATGTGCCGATGACAAAACCGATCAGCACCAGAACCACCAGCGTCCAGTTTACTCTTTTCAAAGTAGTTCCTCTTTTCTTCTGTTTTTTAACTGTCATTTGCCCGAATATGACAGCTCACCGCATAGTTTGCTAAACATGCTTATATAGTAACACAATTCCCAAAATCTGTACATAAAATTCATCAATTTTATTTCGCGCTTTTTCTTAATTTTTCTTTTGCTTTTTCGACATCATCCGCTAAGATCACTTTTTTGTCTAGTAAAGACTGTAATGATTTCAGGATGCCGAACCTTGCATGCTGCCAGGTAAGTCCTCCCTGAAAATATACAGCATAGGGAGGCTTGATAGGCCCATCAGCTGAAAGTTCAATGGAGGAACCGGATACAAATGCTCCGGCAGCCATAATGACCTTGGCGTCATATCCCGGCATTTCCCAAGGCTCCGGCGTCACATGACTGTCCACCGGTGCCGCAGCCTGAATCCCTTCACAGAAGGCAATGACACCTTCCGGAGATCCGAAGGTCACCGCCTGAATGATATCATGACGGCTTTCAGTGCCATTAGGTACTACGGGATATCCCAGATTCTCATAGACATTGGCGGCGAAAATGGCACCTTTTAAAGCACCGGCTGTTACGGTAGGAGAAAGGAATAATCCCTGATAAAACTGCGTCAGGATCCCCAAAGAAGCTCCCACCTCTTTCCCAAGTCCCGGTGAAGTCAGGCGATAGGCCGCATTCTCCACGCATTCTGCTTTGCCGGCGATGTAACCGCCGATGGGAGCAAGGCCACCGCCGGGATTCTTGATCAGGGAACCCACTACCATATCAGCACCTACATCCGAGGGCTCGGACAATTCTACAAATTCGCCATAACAATTATCTACCATACAGATCGCATCCGGCTTGATCTTCTTGATAAAAGCGATCAACTCTCCGATTCTGGCAACGGACAGGGTGGGTCTGGTCTGATACCCCTTGGAGCGCTGAATGGTGACCAGCCTGGTCTTCTCATTTAACGCAGCCCTGATACCTTCCCAGTCAAAGCCTCCGTCTTCTAACAGATCCACTTGACGGTAAGTGACTCCGTACTCTGCCAAAGACCCCTTAGAACGCCTGATACCGATCACTTCCTCCAACGTATCATAGGGCTTACCTACCGGAGACAACAGCTCATCTCCGGGGCGTAAATTACTCATCAGTGCCAAGGCCAGCGCGTGTGTGCCACAAGTGATCTGTGGTCTTACCAAGGCATCTTCTGTGTGAAAAATATCAGCATACACCTTTTCCAGTGTATCCCTTCCAAGGTCATTATATCCATATCCGGTGGTTCCAAGCAGACAGGCTTCACTGACCTGATTATCCTGCATGGCTTTTAAAACCTTCAACTGGTTGTATTCTGCTGTCTGATCAATGGCTGCAAACCGCTCCTGCAAATGATTTACAATCTCTTCTCCATATTGATACACCACATCACTGATACCCATTTGGGCATATATATTACGTATTGCTTCCATACACTTTATCCTTTCCGGTTACTGCCTTACATTTAGACGATACCCGCCTGCGCCATCTTCTCCAGCATAAATGACAGTATTTTTTTATCATCATACATAAATTCTTTTTTGTCAATCCAGATTACATCTTTTTCCCGTCGAAACCAGGTGAGCTGTCGCTTGGCAAAATGCCTGGTATCCCTTTTGATCAGATAGATCGCTTCCTCCAATGTGATCTCACCTTCCAGAAAACTCAATATTTCTTTATAGCCCAGTCCTTGCATGGACACCATGCCCCTTTTACATCCAAGTTTTCGAAGATGCTCTACTTCCTCAACAAGCCCCTTAAGAAGCATCTCATCCACACGCTGATCAATTCTTTCATAAAGCTTACTCCGCTCATCATTTAGTACAAAATAACAAGAATCATAAGCGCTTTCTTTTTCTTTTTCTTTCTCATTATGATCCGATATCTTAAGCCCGGTCAAATGATAAAATTCCAAGGCTCGTATAGTCCTCTTCACATTGTTCTGATGGATGGCATCTGCTGACTCAGGATCCACCTTAAGAAGCATTTCATGAAGCACCTTGGCACCTTCCATCCTCGCAATCTCTTCCAACTGCCTTCTGTAAGGTGTGTCCTCTTCATTCTCTGTAAAATCCACATCCTTTAAAATGGCCTGAATATAAAAGCCTGTGCCTCCGGTGAGAATGGGAATATGGCCTCTTTCATAAATCCCTTCCATACACTCCCGACACTTCTGCTGAAAGATCACCACATTAAAGTCCTCCGTGGGCTCCAGCACGTCGATCAAATGATGTGTAACACCTTGCATCTCTTCCGCCGTGATCTTGGCAGAACCGATATCCATGTATTTATAAACCTGCATGGAATCTGCCGATATGATTTCTCCGTTAATCGCTTTGGCCAGCGCAATGGATAATTTTGTTTTCCCCACAGCCGTGGGGCCTGTTAACACGATCAGCGGACGCTTCCCCATCTTCTCACTCCTCCTGCCTTAATCTTTTAATTTATAATGCGCTTGAACTTCTTCTCCAACTCCGCCCGGGTCATGGAAATGATCGTAGGTCTTCCATGTGGACAGTTATAAGGATTTTCCAAAGTCAGAAGCTCGTCGATCAACCTCTCTGCCTCTGAACGACTCAAAGGATTATTGCCCTTTACAGCCGCCTTACAGGACATGGAAGCAATTTTTTCTTCCACGGCCTTCAGATTTCCTCTGACAGGGCCTTCAGACAATTCATCTAACACCTCAAGAAACAGTTCCTTCTCACCACAACCGTACAGATCCACAGGCACACTGCGGATCGCATATTCACTGCCTCCAAAAGCTTCTATCTCAAAACCAAGGGCTGTAAAAGTCTCTGTATACTCCTTGAAAACCGCCTCTTCCTGACCGGTCAGACTCACGATCACCGGCGGCATCAGTCCTTGAGAAAGCACCTGATGCTCATGATATTGCTTCATTAATCTTTCATATTTTACTTTTTCATGGGCAGCATGCTGATCTATAATGAATAAATTATCCTGAAATTGTACCAGCCAGTAAGTCAAAAAAACTTGTCCGATGATGCGGTACTTGGAACGGTTTTCTACAGATAACAGTTTCTCTTCGAATAAATTCATCTGTACCGGTGCCTGTGAGGTTTTCTCCTGCGTTTCTGCTTCCTGTTTAAGCATTTCACCCTCAGGTCCTTGAACCGCTTCAACCTGCCGTGCTTGGTTTGGCTGTACCTGTTCAAGGGGCTTGGCTTCCACAAAGAACTCATCATCTGCCTGTACCCCTGCCTTTTGTGCAGCCTCCAGCGCATCCTGCATAGCCTGTATCTTCTTCTCTCCAAGAACGCGATTCCAAACCGGCTGTTTTACCACATCCTGCATCTTAGGCCGATCTGCTTCGTACCTTGTCTGCTCCATCACACGATATCTACTAGTCCGCACCGTCTCATAGGGCTCCGGCGTATGTTCTTTCAAAACCTTATGTTCATTAGAATTCTTCGTAACAGAGACCTCCGGAATCATTTCCTTGGCTTTCAGTGCCTCTCTGACCACGCTTGCCAGCATATTGCAAAAAGCAGGTCCATTGGAAAAACGCACATCCATCTTAGTGGGATGTACATTCACATCCACATCTTCATGTTCCATTACGATGTGAAGCACACAAAAGGGAAACTTATGCTGCATCAGGTACTCACGATACCCTTCTTCTATGGCCTTTGCTATTAACTGGCTGCGAATAAATCTGCCATTGATAAAATAAATTTCAAAATTTCTGTTAGAGCGCACCAGCACCGGCTTCCCAAGATATCCTTCTACGCGGATTCCGTTATGGAGCGCCTGCACCGGCACAAGGGATGCCGCCACGTCTCTTCCGTAGATCCGATAGATGACCTCTTTTAAATCGCCGTTTCCCGAGGTGTGAAATTTCAGCTGATTATTTAACACAAACTTAAAGGAAATATCCGGCCTGGACAGTGCCAGATGTTCCATCAGATCCGTAATATACCCACCTTCTGTGGCCGGCTGCTTCAAAAATTTCCGGCGCACCGGTGTGTTAAAAAACAGATTCCGCATGATAAAGGTGGTACCCTGAGGAGCTCCCACTTCTTCATAGGATTTCTCCACAGCACCTTCACACACATACCGGATACCGGTCAGCGCATCAGAAGTCCTGGTGATCACCTCCACCTTAGACACTGCCGCAATACTGGACAAAGCCTCACCGCGAAAACCAAGGCTGGAGATTCTGCTTAGATCATCTGCCGAAGCGATCTTACTGGTGGCATGGCGTAAGAAAGCCGTCCTGATCTGAGAGGCTTCCATACCGCTGCCATTATCTGCAATCCTAAGAAACTCAATACCGCCATCTTTTGCCTCCACGGTGATGGCCGTAGCACCCGCATCAATGGCATTTTCCACCAGTTCCTTTACTACACTGGAAGGCCGCTCTACCACTTCGCCGGCCGCGATCTTATCGATTGTTTCCGAATCCAGTACATGTATTTGTGCCATAACTGCTTTCCCTTTCTCCTGATTTCAAAGATTCTTCTACTGTCCATGTTCTTGACGAAACCATCAATATTTATAACGATTCTTCAGCTTATTTTGAAGCCGATACAGCGTATTCATAGCATCTAACGGTGTCAGCATCGTAATGTTGATCTCCTCCAGCTCTTTCAGCACATCCTCATCCTTCACCGTGTCAAAGAGTGACATCTGGGCCAGATCCACTTCATCATACTTAGGTTGTTTCCTGCCCTTTCCTTCCCCTTTTTGCACTATCTGAATACTCTGCACCTTCTCTGTAATATCATTGTCACTTAACTGCTCCACTATCTCCTTGGCCCTGTCAATGACCATGTCCGGCACACCGGCCAGCTTGGCCACCTGAATACCGTAACTCTTATCTGCACCGCCTTTGATGATCTTACGTAAAAAAACAATATCATCCCCGCATTCTTTCACCGCAATGCAGTAATTATTCACATTATGCATCTTGCCTTCCAGCTCAGTCAGCTCATGATAATGAGTAGCAAACAGTGTTTTCGCTCCAAGTAACTTACGGTTACTGATATGCTCGATCACCGCCCAGGCAATGCTCAGTCCGTCAAAAGTCGAAGTACCTCTTCCAATCTCATCTAAGATCAACAAACTGTTGAAGGTCGCATTTCTAAGAATATTAGCCACCTCATTCATCTCTACCATAAAAGTAGACTGTCCGCTTGCCAGATCATCCGACGCTCCCACTCGTGTAAAAATACGATCCACAATACCGATATTGGCACTTTTAGCCGGTACAAAGCATCCAATCTGGGCCATCAGCACGATCAGCGCTGACTGACGCATATAGGTAGACTTACCCGCCATATTGGGGCCTGTGATGATGGAAATACAATGTTTCCCATTGTCCAGATACGTATCATTGGCAATAAACAGATCATTATCAATCACCTGTTCCACCACAGGGTGACGCCCTTCTTTGATATCGATCAACCCCTTTTCATTTAACTTAGGCCGCACATAATGATTACGCTCCGCCACCAAAGAAAGGGATGCAAATACATCCAGACGCGCCACTGCTTTGGCTGTCTTCTGGATCCGCTCGATCTCCATGGCAATGGAATCTCTGATCTTACAAAACAGATCATACTCCAGGGTATTTAGCTTGTCCTCTGCATTCAGGATCATATCCTCCAGCTCTTTTAACTTTGGCGTGGTATAACGCTCTGCGTTAGCCAGCGTCTGCTTTCTGATATAATCCTCAGGCACCATATCTTTAAAAGAATTGGTCACTTCAAAATAGTAACCAAATACCTTGTTATACTTAATCTTAAGATTCTTGATCCCGGTACGCTCTCTGTCCTCATTCTCCAACTCAGCCAGCCACTGCTTTCCATCCGTCTTGGCACTGCGAAGGGTATCAATATCCGGATCAAACCCATTTTTTATCATACCGCCTTCACGAATGGTAATGGGCGGATCTTCCTCAATAGCCTGATCGATCAGCTGATAGATATCCTCCAGCCCATCAATTTCCTCATTAATCTCACAAAGTGCTTCCTTCTGAAAGGCATTCAACACCGCCTTAATATGAGGCATCATCTCTAAAGAATTACGAAAGGCAATGAGATCCCTTGGATTGGCAGTCTTGTAAGTCACCTTACTAAGAAGCCTCTCCAGATCATATACCGGATTGAGATATTCCCGTATCTCATCTCTGGACACCGAATCCTTATTCAGCTCCTCGATGGCATCCAGGCGCTTCTCCATCTGTGTTTTCTCGATCAAAGGCTGCTCCAGCCAGTTCCTAAGGGTTCTGGCACCCATGGCAGTCTTGGTCTTATCAAGCACCCACAAAAGAGAGCCTCGCTTCTGCTTCTCTCTAAGCGTCTCCGTCAGCTCCAGATTCCGTCTGGTAGAGCTGTCAAGAAGCATATATTTACTGGTCAGATAAGGATAAATATGCGTAAAATGTTCCAGCGCCGTCTTCTGCGTATCATACAGATATTGAAGCATTGCCCCTGCTGCGATCATTCCTGTGGGAAAATCCTCGATTCCCAGACCGATCAGGGTATTTACCTTAAAATGCTTCATCAGACACTTCTTGCATCCGTCATCATCAAACACATGGGCATCCAGCGCATTCACACTGATGCGAAGCCTTCCTCTCAAATCGGCAATATCCATACCACTCACCAGAAACGCATCATTACAGATAATCTCCGAAGGACTATACTTCATCAGCTCATCCATCAGCTTCTTCGTATCCTCCACCTCTGTCAAATAGAAGTCACCGGTGGTCACATCCGCCACAGACAATCCGATCTTGGTAGGCGTGTATGTAATACACATAATATAATTATTCTTTGATTCCTCCAAAGCCTGCATATTCAGGTTCGTCCCCGGCGTCACGATCCGGACCACTTCACGCTTCACAAGCCCCTTCGCCTGCTTCGGATCCTCCACCTGCTCACAGATGGCTACTTTATATCCCTTGCTGACCAATTTGGTCAAATAGCCCTCCACGGCATGATAGGGAACGCCGCACATAGGTGCCCGTTCTTCCAGTCCGCAACTCTTCCCCGTCAAAGTGATCTCCAGCTCTTTCGATGCCGTCAGTGCGTCATCAAAAAACATCTCATAGAAATCACCCAGCCTGTAAAACAAAATACAGTCCGGGTACTCCTGCTTCGTCTCCATATATTTCTGCATCATCGGAGTTAATTCTGCCACGACTCTTACGCTCCTGTTCTTTTGTGTCCGTGCATGCCCTGCACACTATGCATTATTACAATAAAAGCGGACGCGCCATTAAGGAAAAACGCATCCGCATATATCATACCACAAAAAACCTCTATTGTAAAATTAAAATTTTATTTATGACTACTTATCACATCATTCCTATCACCTATCAAAGTCGCCCCTTTTCTTTTTGTAGATTATTATAGATTATGATAATTTTTCCGCCAACATAAGTGCCTCGTCAATATGTGCACAGAAATTTTCTTTTCCCACTTTATTGATAAATCCACTCTTTGTCATCACTTTCATGGGTTGCTCATTCACATGCGAGAAGACCAGATGTACTCCGTTCTTCTCACAATCCTTATGAAGCTGTTCCAGATTGTGCATGGCCGTAGCATCGATGGCGCTGACACTTCTCATGCGAAGCACCAGGCACTTTTGACCATCGTTTACACCGATTTTTAAGATCTTGTCTGCCGCGCCAAAGAACAAAGGTCCGCTCACTTCGTATACATAAGTATTCTTGGGAACCACCCTTAAAGATAAGGCGTCCGGATCCTTAAAAGCATCGTCATCCTCATCCACATATTTCCAACCTTCTACCTCTGTCACATCGCTCATACGCTTCATAAACAGGATAGCTGCCATAATGATACCTACTTCAATAGCCACTACCAGGTCAAATACCACTGTGAGTACAAAGGTAGTCACCAGCACCAGAATATCACTCTTCGGCGAGGTCTTGCACAGATGTACAAACTTACGCCACTCAGACATATTATAAGCCACCATAAACAGGATCGCCGCAATGGTAGGCATGGGGATCAACGCTGCATAGGGCATCAACACCACAAGGATCAGAAGCAATGTCACTGCATGCACCATACCTGCAATGGGAGTACGTCCGCCGTTCTTAATATTGGCCGCTGTTCTCGCGATTGCTCCCGTAGCTGGTATTCCGCCAAATAACGCAGACGCCATATTTCCGGCACCTTGCGCCACCAACTCCATATTAGAGCGATGCTTACTGCCGATCATACCATCTGCCACCACACAGGAGAGCAAGGATTCAATGGCTGCCAACACTGCAATGGTCACTGCATCCGGAAGCACCGTACCCATCAGTTCCAGATTAAAAGACGGCATGGTAAACTTCGGAAGATTATTGGAAATTTCATACAGATCTCCAATGGTATTTACCTTCATACCAAGACCACTGACCATACCAATGCCGGCCAGCACAGCGATCAAAGAAGGGGGAATCTTCTTGCAGATACCCGGCAGATAAGGCCAGCCGATCAAAATCGCCATACATACTAAGCCAACAATAACTGTCTGCCAATTTATGGTATCAATAAACGCGAATACTGCACCAATTTTTTCCATAGTTTCAATCAGCGGTTCTTCT
>JAFYSG010000026.1 GCA_017559435.1 Lachnospiraceae bacterium | reverse complement strand
GCCAATGATCACTTTCAGAACAATATGAAATTCTATACCTGAATTCTTCATAATGAAAAAGTCGCCCACCAGAATAATAATTGCCAACAGAATCAGCAGCCAGATCACTGTAGCCTGCTTAAAATTCTGCTTAAAGGATTTGAAAAATCCTCTTGTTATGTAGCACTCCTCACCTCTGACAATTTTCAGCGCCATATAATGAAGTGCTGTCAGGGATGCGCCTATAGTAAAAATCGGAATACAGCAGATCGTTGCAAGAATATTGAGTATCATCAAATCTGCCACTTTAGTAAGTCCCTGCATCACGGGACTGTCTATATTAAAAATACCACGCATTTCTTTCGTTCCTTTCTAAAAAAACTCTCCAATACCTTCTCTTCCATCCAGCCAACTAATCCAATCCCGCCTTTTCCAGAGATTCCATAATTTTGCGAACACTTTCAACCCCATCCCCGTATTTACACAGATAGTTTCTCAGAATAAAGGAACCCCTACTGTGCCCTAATATAAGGCACAGTAGGATAATCTGTTCTGCATCTTTTTTAGTCGGCGAACATCCCTTACCACTACAGTGGCCGGATCCTGCTCACAAAAATAACCAAATCCATTCTCTCCCACAGACTTCCCATGACCCAGGTGGTCTTCTCCGATGATGTATGCGGGATTTATGATCGCTGGATTCGAAGTAGAACTCTTCTTTTCTCATAGTTCCCCTCCCGGTGCTGTGTTTCCTGCATTTGGTCGGCTTTCTCTGCACTTTTAGCAGATCTCTGCCCCTGCCGGCATTGCCTTCTCCGGTGTCATCAGTGCCAGATTGCCCTCTGCATCCTCAGCGCACAGAAGCATACCTTCTGACATTACCCCTGCAAGCTTGGCAGGCTTTAAGTTCACCAGAACCATGACCTTCTTACCTACCATCTCCTCCGGTGTGTAATGCGCTTTAATGCCGGACACGATCTGCTTCACCTGGCTGCCTATGCGCACCTGACTGCATAGAAGCTTCTTGGACTTAGGCACTGCCTCACAGGCAATGATCTCGCCCACCTGGAACTGCATCTTGGCAAATTCATCGTAAGTGATCTCTTCCTTAGGCTCAATATCAATCACAGCTTCACTTGCCTGCTCTGCTTCCTCTGTCTGTGTACCCACTTCTGCTTCTGCCCTTCTGGCAGCAAACATGGCCTCAGCCTTCTCCACGATCTCCTTCACATCCAGACGTGCGAACAAAATCTCAGGCTTCTCAGTTACACGATTGCCGTCCGGATACAACCCAAACTGCTTCAAGGTGTCAAACCCCCTCAATTCAGTACAAAGCTGTGCTGCAATCTTTTCAGCAGTCTCAGGCATGAAAGGTGCAAGCAGGGATGCCCCCATATTGATACCCTCCACCAGATGATACATAACTGTTGCCAGACGATCCGCCTTGGTCTCATCTTTAGCAAGTACCCAGGGTTCTGTCTCATCGATATATTTATTGCAGCGCTTAAATACTGCGAAAATCTCTGTCAATGCATCTGCCACACGCAGATTTTCCATCTTGGCCACCACTTTGTCGCATGCAGCTGTGACGGTAGCCTCCATGTCAGCATCAATGGCCGCATCCGTTTCTGTCAAGGTCACACCCTTATTAGATACCACACCGCCAAAATACTTATTACTCATGGAGATGGTTCTGTTTACCAGATTACCCAGAGTATTGGCCAGATCAGAATTCAGCCTCTCTACCATCAGCTCCCAGGTAATGGTTCCATCATTTTCAAAGGGCATCTCATGCAGCACAAAATAACGCACCGCATCCACCCCAAAGAAATTCACCAGGTCATCTGCATAGATCACATTGCCTTTGGACTTACTCATTTTGCCGTCCCCCTGAAGCAACCAGGGATGACCAAACACCTGCTTAGGCAAAGGCTCTCCCAGTGCCATCAGGAAAATAGGCCAGTAAATGGTATGGAAACGAATGATATCCTTACCGATCAGATGCAGATCTGCCGGCCACAGCTTCTTATACTGATCCGTACTGTTGCCATCAGCATCATATCCCACACCGGTGATATAATTGGTCAGTGCGTCCAGCCACACATACACCACATGCCTGTCATCAAAATCCACAGGAATGCCCCATTTAAAAGAAGTTCTGGATACACACAGATCCTGCAGACCCGGCAGCAGGAAATTGTTCATCATCTCATTCTTACGGGACACCGGCTGAATAAACTCCGGATGCTCATTGATATGCTTGATCAGCTTGTCCGCATACTTACTCATGCGGAAGAAATAAGCCTCCTCCTTGGCGGGCTTCACTTCACGTCCACAGTCCGGGCACTTTCCGTCCACCAGCTGAGACTCCGTCCAGAAAGACTCACAGGGCGTACAATACAATCCCTCATAAGCACTCTTATAAATATCGCCCTGATCATAGAGACGCTTAAAAATCTTCTGGACCTGCTTCTCATGATAATCATCCGTGGTGCGGATAAACTTATCATAAGATATATTCAGCATATCACACAGACCCTTGATCACACCGGCCACATCATCTACAAAAGCTTTGGGGCTTACACCTGCCTCCTGGGCCTTCAGTTCAATCTTCTGACCATGCTCGTCCGTACCGGTCTGGAAAAATACATCGTATCCTTCCTTCCTCTTAAATCTTGCTATACTGTCCGCAAGCACGATCTCATAATTATTACCGATATGAGGCTTGCCGGAGGTATAGGCAATAGCTGTGGTAATATAATATTTACCTTTGTTCATAGTTACTCTCCTTTCCTGAATATCTTATATAATGACGCGAGGCTCAGGAATCACCCGCGTAAGCCAAAAACCCGCCTTCCGTTCAGAACAGAAGACGGGACATTTCACTGTTACAAGAGTACCACACTTGGCAGTTGCCTGTCAATTACTAATTTTCTTTTTATATTTTTTTCAGATTCTGCTTATTCATTCATTTCCCGCAAAAAAGCTTTCACATTGGCCCCGATATCGTCCTTGAAAACAGCCGACCCGGCCACGATCACATTGGCCCCTGCATCAATAATACTTTGTACGTTCCCCAAATTGATTCCGCCGTCCACTTCCACATCTACATTCAGACCACGCTCCTCAATCCACTTACGCACGTCAGTAATCTTCTGCACGCATTCCGGAATCAACTTCTGTCCGCCAAATCCCGGCTCTACAGTCATGATCAGTACCATGTCTACCTTATCCAGATAAGGAACCACTGCTTCAGAAGGCGTGCCCGGTTTAATGGTAATACCCACTTTCTTGCCAAAGGAACGAATCGATGTAATGACAGCATCCGCATCCTCTGTGGCTTCCAAATGAAAGGTGATCAAATCCGCCCCTGCCTCTGCAAATTCTTTGATGTAGCGCTCCGGCTTTTCGATCATCAGATGCACATCGAAGAAAATATCGGTGTACTTGCGCATGGAGCTGATCACAGGCATGGCAAAGGATATGGAAGGCACGAAAAGGCCGTCCATGACATCGATATGGAGGTATTTTGCCCCTGCTTTCTGCACCTGTTCTATGTCAGAACCAAGGTGCCAGAAATCAGCTGAAAGAATGGATGGTGATAGTATATTCATTGTTATCTCTCTCTTTTCTTTAAAATATTATTGTTCTGCGGCCCGCTCATCCCAATATTTACAGTCTTCTCTTCCAATGACCTTAGATGTAAATGGCGTTCCGTCATTTTTCTTATAATGCTTCGTAGCACGCAGCACATATTTTGCCCCCACATACACGATGGGCACATTGAAGAACACAATCAAAATATTGCCCAGGTCTGAGAATGCCCATAAATTGCCAAGTTCCAGTCCCGCAATATTACACAAAATACCGAAAGCCGCCACAAAAAGCCCCACGATCCTCACACCACTGATAAATCCTTTATCCTTGCGGATGCGGTTTGCTGCGATCTCTGAGAAGCTTATCATGCCAAGGAGGCAGGTGTAAGCAAACAAACAGAAGCACAATGTCACCAGGAAGGTGATCACTGCGTTGGCCGCCGTGCCCGGTGTCAGAACGGCAATGGATTCGGTAAACTTCGGCAGCTTATCCATAGCCGCCCAGTTCTCAGCATTCGGACCATCCCAGCAATGAGCCATGACTACCACAAATCCGGACAAGGTACAGATAATGATGGTATCCAAAAACACGCCGATAGAAGCCAACACACCCTGTTCACAGGGGTGTGTTGCATCCGCTGCTGCCGCCGACATGGTGATAGTACCCTGACCGGCTTCATTGGACATAAGACCTCTCTTCACGCCCTGTGCCAGAACCGTACCGAACAAGCCGCCAAAGAATGCCTCCGGACGAAACGCACCCGAGAACACAGCTCCAAAGAAATAGGGCACTGACTTTAGGTTCAGCAGAATCAATACCAGAACTGTTATAATATAAAGCACCGCCATTACCGGAACCATCTTGTCCGTCCACTTGGTAACTTTCTTAATCCCACCAAATGCAATTACTGCTGTTGCGATCACTATCAGTGCACCTACTATGTAATAGAACACTGAATCTGTCGGGATGATAGAACCGGTCACAATTTCGGCCATTCTTCCCACAGAGGATACCACATTAAAGCCCTGGGCCGGCAGGCAACAAAGAGCATATAGGATGTAGAGCAAGGAAAGGAACACACCGATCCACACCTTATTGCCCAAAAGCTTTCTTCCATAAAAAGGAAGTCCACCTACAAACTCATCATCCTTTTTCTCCTTAAAGATCTGGGCCAACACGCCTTCCATATAAGCCACGGCCATTCCAAAAAACGCCGATATCCACATCCAGAACACCGCACCGGGACCGCCCACTGCGATGGCTCCTGTGACGCCGATGATATTCCCCGGTCCCACACGCATGGCTGAGCTTAACAGAAATGCAGCCAGGGGCGATACTCCCGTGGTCACTTGCCTGCGCTCCGTCATCACTTTGATGCCCTTTTTAAAATGTGTCACCTGCATAAAACCCAGACGGAAGCTGAAATAAATGCCGGATCCCAACAGTAGAATGATGGCAAAAGAGAAATTACCCAAGAGCGGAATCTTGGCATACCACTGAAAATTGGTTGGGAAATCCCACAAGAAATCCGACAAGGGACCGATAAACGAAAACACTTTGTTCACTGACTGAAAAATTTCCTGCATATACGCTTCCTCCTTCTGCATTGTTTACTGACACCAAAAAGTTGCAACAGCCGACAAGCCACCGGCTATTGCAACCTTATCTGCTGTTTACACAAACTCTTTCACAGATTTGTAAACGCCCTCAGCGTCCAAGCCATATTTCGCTACCAACGCAGCAGCAGAACCGGATTCACCGAACACATCCTGCATTCCCAGTTTCTTCACCGGAGTAGGAAGCTTTGCACACAGACAGTCACAAACCGCACTTCCCAGACCGCCGATAACGGAATGTTCTTCTACTGTCACAACCTTGCCGGTCTTCTTCGCACTCTGAATAATGATCTCCTCATCAAGAGGCTTAATGGTACAAATATTTATCACTTCTGCACTGATACCGTCTGCTGCCAGCTTTTCGGCTGCACCCAAGGCAGAATCCACACAAATACCGGTAGCTACGATGGTTACATCCGTACCCTCACGTACCACAGTACCCTTACCGATCTCAAATTTATAATCCGGTCTGTCGTTGATCACAGGTACAGCCGCACGACCGAAACGGATATACACAGGTCCCTGATGCTCTACTGCCGCACGCACACATGCTTTGGCCTCCACATCATCGGAAGGACACATAACTACCATACCGGGAATGGTTCTCATCAGCGCCAGGTCTTCGTTACACTGGTGGGAGGCTCCGTCCTCACCTACCGTGATACCTGCATGGGTCGCACCGATCTTTACATTCAGGTGAGGGTAGCCTATAGAGTTACGAACCTGCTCAAAGGCACGTCCTGCCACAAACATGGCAAAGGAGCTGACGAAAGGAATCTTGCCTGTCAATGACAGTCCTGCCGCAATACCTACCATATTACACTCAGCAATACCACAGTCAATATGTCTGTCGGGATATGCTTTCTTAAAAATGCCGGTCTTGGTAGCCTCTGCCAGATCCGCATCCAATACCACCAGCTGAGGATATTCTTCGGCAAGCTCTTTCAGCATATTGCCGTAACTTTCTCTTGTTGCGATCTTTTTCACTGCGTCTGCCATTATGCCTCTTCCTCCTTTGCCAGTGCTTCTTCTATCTTCTGAAGATCTGCCATAGCCACCTCAAACTCTGCATCGTTAGGCGCCTTACCATGCCAGCCTGCCACATTCTCCATGAAGGATACACCTTTACCCTTCACACTGTGAAGTACGATACAGGCAGGCATGCCCTTAGTCTCCTTCGCTTCTTTGAAAGCAGCTCTCAGAGCATCAAAATCATGGGCATCTACATTGATCACATGGAAATTAAACGCCTCGAACTTCTTATCGATGGGATAAGGAGAGCATACCTCATCCACAGCACCATCAATTTGCAGATTATTATTATCAACGATCACACACAGATTATCCAGCTTGCGGTGTCCTGCAAACATGGCAGCCTCCCACACCTGACCTTCCTGGATCTCACCGTCACCCAGCAATGTATATACACGGAAATCCTTGCCGTCCATCTTCGCTCCCAGCGCCATACCTACCGCTGCGGAAATGCCCTGCCCCAGAGAGCCGGATGCCATGTCCACGCCGGGAATATGAAGGTTGGGATGTCCCTGAAGATAAGAACCCAGCTTACGCAGTGTGATCAGATCCTCTACCGGGAAGAAACCTCTGTGAGCCAGTGCCGAGTACAGACCGGGAGCTGTATGTCCCTTGGACAATACAAAACGATCTCTGTCCTCCCACCCGGGATTCCTGGGATCAATATTTAACTCTTCAAAATAAAGAAAGGTAAAAACATCAGCTGCGGAAAGAGATCCGCCGGGATGTCCTGCTTTTGCGCTGTGAACCGAAGCCACAATGCCTTTGCGAACATCATTGGCACGCTTACGCAGTTCTAAATTGTTCATTTGTTCCTCCATTCTGCCGTTATCATGCGGCTGGTGTGTTGTTCGGATACTTTCTTACAAAATGCCTCAGGAAACGGCATACCCCACCTTACAACACTTTCTCAATCTAACATTATACTAACACATATTTCCCGCCACGTAAAGCGTCTTTTCACATTGCTTTGATACATTTGTGTATTCTGCTTACTCATGATCCTTTTATACCGCGCATATATTGTTTACTAACGACACGCTGAGAGAAGGTTCCCATGCGTAACTTCACCAAATCAACCCCACACCGCTTTCCGTGGCTTACGGGCTTTGTGACCGTTGCCACAACTTTCCTGCTTTTTGTAAGCTCCTGCCACAAAGAAGAGATTCTTTTTCAAAGTTTGGCCATGGATCTGTTTCAGGATGAGATGTTGTCCAATACCCTCAATATGCATTATACACTGGCAGACCCGGAAAGCTTTGGCATTCAGGATTATGAAGTGGTGCTGCCCTGCTATTCTTATGAAAATGTTTTGGCCGGCCAGACCCAAACCCAAAATCTTCTTGACAGACTTAAGTCTCTTGATGTTGACAAACTGTCCAATCAGGCCGGTTTTACCCATGCTCTGCTCATAGACTCCCTGGAAAATTCCCTGGCCTTAAGCAGCCTGTCCCTATACGAAGAACCTTTATCACCTTCTTCCGGCATGCAGTCCCAGCTGCCCATTCTACTGGCAGAATATACCTTTCGAAGTGTACAGGATATAGAAGATTACTTAAAACTTCTGAATCAGACCGACGAATATTTTGAAGCTCTTCTAATCTTTGAACAGGAAAAAGCAGCTGCAGGCCTGTTGATGTCCTCTTCTTCTATTAAAAAAGTAGTAGAACAATGTGACACCATTCTAAACGCGGAAGAATTAAACGCAGAAACGCATTTTCTACAGACCACTTTTCAAGAAAGATTGCAGCCTCTGGTAGAGAATGGCCAATTAAGCAGTGAAAAAGCGAAAAGCTACACTGCCCTGAATAACCGGTTGCTGCGCACTGTCATGCAACCCGCCTACGAAGCCTTAGGTGACGGCCTGTTGGTACTGGAAGATCCGGATATCCCCCTTAGAGGCTTAGCTTCCAAGCCCCAAGGCACCACTTACTACGAACACCTGCTGCGCTCTCAGACAGGCTCGAAGCGGCCTGTGGCAGAGATTAAGACTATGATTGCCGAACATTTTGACCGGGAATATATCACATTCAGCAACATACTGACCCAGACACCCTCCCTGGTCAAACTGCCATACGACATTTTACTGACTGAGCAATTCCCCTTACAAAACGCCACCCAGATGCTGGCTCACCTACAGACCAGAATGTCCGACGATTTTCCACCTTTGAATGGGGCAAATGGAGAAAGTGGAGAAAGCGCACTGCCGGCAGTTTCTGTAAAAACAGTGTCCGAAAGCCTGGAAAACTACTGCGCTCCGGCCTTTTACCTGACACCACCCTTAGACGACACCTCTCAAAATGCCATATACATCAACAAAAAAAGCACCCCCACCGGTCTGGAGCTCTATACCACCCTGGCCCATGAGGGCTACCCCGGCCATATGTACCAGTCCGTCTACCACAACCGGGCAGTGATGGAGGCGGAACCCGATGCTATCAGCAATGTCAGAGAACTCCTCTGGTACGGCGGCTACTTAGAGGGCTGGGCCCTGTATGTGGAATTTATTTCCTACGACTACGCAGCCCAAATGTATACCGACCGCGGCAACGAAGAACTGGCTGCTGCTGTAAGGCTGACCAGATATAATCGAAGCCTGCTGCTGGGGCTCTATTCTTTGCTGGATATCATGATCCACTATGAAAATGCTGATCGCGAACAGACCGCCGCCCTTTTAGCCAACTTCGGCATCACCAATGAGGTTTCTGTCTCTGCCATCTACCAGTACATCGTAGAGGAGCCCACCAACTATCTGAAATACTATCTGGGATATCTGGAAATTCTTGCCCTGAAAGAACAGGCACAGAAGCTTTGGGGGGATGCCTATACTGATCTGGAATTCCATACCTTCTTACTGGAATCCGGGCCGGCGGACTTTTACTTGCTTGAAGAAGCGCTTAAGAACTGGCCTTTGCCTCAATTGAGCGGGGAGTAGGTACTCACATGAGTCACCTACTCCCCACCGGTTATCCAAACAACTTAGAACGGGAACAACGCCTTCTTAAGTTCCTCTGTCAGCGGTTGTCCATAATCGCAAAGCTCGAAGGCTTCCGCATAACGGATCTTGCTTCCCTTCTCCTCACCATAACGCTCGATCAGCTGCTGTCTAAAGCGTGCTGCGGTCTTGGCAAAGCGAACAGCGTATCCATACTTGGCTGCCATCACTTCTTCATCTGTGGTATCTGCCGTAATCTCCATACCCTTAAGGAATGCCCATCTTTCCTCACGACCTTCCGGCGCCTCTTCTCCATGGGTATAGGGCAACCACTCATACACCTGAGAAACATTCAGGTCTGCGATGGCAAGCTTGGTATCAATCTCATCGTCCATATCCAATACTACGGTAGGACAGAACTCAGGATTCTTAAACCGATCCTCATTGTACATGATCACAGGCATCTGACGCATAGCCGGAGCATCCGGACACTCATTGGGTACTGTCAACAGATAGGAAGCATCCATTACCAACTGACCGGAAGCGCGATGGTCTGCATGATAATCATTAGGACGATGTGCAATGATCAGATCCGGTGCAAACTCTCTTATGTAACGGATCAGACGCTTACGTGTCGCCAGATCTGCCACCAGATTACAGTCATGCACATCCCACACATCATAGGTTACACCAAGAAGCTTGGCAACTGCTGCCGATTCCTTGGCACGACGTGCTACCGTCTCCTCATAAGTCATGATATGATGACCGCCGCCACCATTACACATACTTAAAAAACGAACCTCATAACCCATTTTCACATACTTGTGCGCAAGACCTCCGCAACAAAACTCATTGTCATCCTGATGCGCACCGATCATTAAAATCTTCATAGCTCTTTATCCACCTTTCATTTTACTTTTTTAGGTAACTACAATTCCATTTTAATATACCATAAAATAGACATTTATGAAAGGTAAAAAATGCCCTTTTGGAGCGAAAATCAGGACAATTGTGCCCTATATGCAATTATTCCGACGCCATCACCTCCAAATAGTCCCTATCCCACAAAAGTATCTTTAATTTCCCCGCCACTTCCACTGCCGGTGAGGTAAAGTATTGATTGGTCATGACCACTCCAACCATGCAGTCATAATAATCCCTACCCGCATAAATCTCCTGAATGGCATGTACACCCACAGGCCCATCATAACGCTTGCACTGAATGGCATAGCTGATGCCATCCTTCTGAGCCAGGATGTCCACACCATAATCACCGCTTCCTTTGGTCACTTCCACCTCCAGAAAATTATGGTCTCGAAGAAGATCTGCACAATACTGTTCGAACTCGCGGCCTTCCATCAGATCTATGGCTTGGGGCTTCTTACGTTTCGCGGCACGTAAGCTTAATATAGAGACCAGGCATACTGTGACTATTACTGCTATTATCATAAAAGGAACATAATACTCCATGTGTATTTCTCCTACTGTAATTTTGCAGAACATCTGTTCTTTTATTATATCACCAATTTTCCCTTCATGCAAGCCCACATTTTTTCACGCTACGTCATTCACCACACGCCGCAGTAAGTCCCCTGCCGGCAGTGTGCCTGACGTGTAAAATCCAACATTACACCAGCCGCCCTGCCAGCACCACACTCATGATCAAACTCACTAAAGTCGACCAAAGGGCTCCCGCT
>JAFYSG010000025.1 GCA_017559435.1 Lachnospiraceae bacterium | reverse complement strand
TTCTTAGAAGCAATCACCCCAGGCATTGAATCCGGATCACGAAGCCCCATTCCCACCTCCAGAAGTGTCCCCATCAGGATCCTCACCATATGGTAAAGGAACCCATTCCCCTGAAAGGTAAAGGTTATAAGCGCCCCTTCCTGTTCAATGGTAATTCCATCAATTCTCCTGACAGTAGATTTTTTCCCCTTCTTAGTAGAGGTAAACGCCTTAAAATCATGTTCTCCCAACAAGTAGGCAGAAGCCTTACGCATGGCCTCCAAATCCAGCGCATACGGATATTCCAGTGCATATCGGCGCAGGAACACATTGGGCACCTCACTGTTCCACACCTGATAGCGGTAACATTTACCCACTGCATTCAGGCGGCTGTGAAAACGTTCTGAAGCCTCCGCCACCTCAATCACTGCAATATCCTGAGGAAGATAAGCATTGATATATTTCTGCATCTCATCTACAGGCATAGAGCAAGAAGTGCGAAAGTTGGCCACCTGCCCCTTAGCGTGAACGCCTGCATCAGTCCTGCCGCTGCCTTGCAGTTCTATGACTTCCCCGCACATCTGTCCCAGCAGCCTCTCCAGCTTGCCCTGAATGGTATTCTCAGTAGACTCCTGACGCTGCCAGCCCTGGTAACGGGTTCCTTCATATTGCAGCAGGATACGTATATTTCTCATTTTGCTTTCCTCTCCGCTTCCATCATATCCTCTACCTCTTCCAGATCATGGGGCTTTAGCTTTCTAAAACGGTTAATGCCTGCTATCAGAATCAGAAGACTGTTTTTGGTAGTGTCAAAGGCACCTTCCTCATACAATGTATACAAAAGAAGTCCCAAAGGTACCGCTATGATCATCCCTATCACACCACCTACTTTATATCCGACAAACAAGAGAAGGAGCGTAGGAATGGGAGGTACACCAATAGAATCTCCTACAATTTTGGGTTGTATGATCTGCCTTGCCAGCTGACCTACACCCCAAATGATCAACAGACCAATGGCCATTTTATAATCGGAGCTCAGGATCTTGATAATGGCCCATGGCACCATAACGGTTCCGGTTCCGAAAAACGGCAATAAATCAAGGATTGCAATGCCGAAAGCGATCAAAAGCACATAATCCACCCTGAGAATACTCAGCCCGATCACCAAAAGCAGGTACATCCATACCTCGATCTTTAGCTGCGCCTTAAAATAGCCGCCTACAGACCTACCAAGACTATGCTTAATCAGCGATAATCTTTTCATCAGAAAACGGGGCACATGGGCATGACACCACTCGATTATATGATTTCTCTCCGCCACAAAGAAATAGGAAGACAAAAGACACATAATAACACTGATCAGCAATGTCGGCAAACGCTTGGCGAAGTTACCTACCGCAGCAATGGTAGGAGAACTGATGCGCCCTAAAAGATCACCCATAAATGTACTTGCCTCTTCACCGATGGCTGCCAGTGTCTCCTGCACATCCTTGGGAAAACGGGCATAAATCACGCCAAGTCTTTCTCCGATCTCGGCAAAATCGGCCTCCGCATTTTCCCACATATCCGGCAAAGCATTGATAAATCCAATGGTCTCGTCCACTATCTTGGCTCCCACCAGATAGATGCCCAGCACCACCAGACCAATCACCACTACGATGACAAAGGCACTTCCCGCCTTTCTCTTCAGCTTCAGCTTTTCCTCAAAAAAGCGCACCGGCGGGCCGGCAATCCATGCAATGATCCATCCGATCACAAAAGGCAGGAAAAATACCAGCACCTTAGGCAGCAAAAATATGATCAACAGCAATACGATCACTGCGATTGCCAAATTACCCAGCGCCTTACAATATTTTTTCATCGGTGTCTCCATATGAGCTCCCCCTATTCTATGTCTGCATTTATATCAGCATTCATCGCATCATCAATGATACCATCTATGATCTCATATATTTCCTCTCTGCCCTGTTTGGTCTCGGCAGAGAAAGGAATGATCACCGTATCCGGTTCTACCTGCAGCGTGGTCTTGATCAGCTTTACCTGTTTCTGGATCTGGCTGCGGTTTATTTTATCAAGCTTTGTGGCTATGATAATGGGATGATATCCCTGATTTACAATCCAATCGTACATGATCCGGTCATTTTCAGAGGGTGCATGACGGATATCGATCAGCAAAAAGACTGCCTTCAGCTGCTTAGACTTGTGAAGATAGTCCTCTATCATCTTACCCCACTTGGCTTTCACCTCTTCACTTGCTTTTGCATAACCATACCCCGGAAGATCTACAAAATACACTGCATCATTGATATTATAATAATTAATGGTCTGGGTCTTTCCCGGCTGGGCACTGGTGCGGGCCAGAGACTTGCGGTTCATCAGCGCATTGATCAGCGATGATTTACCTACATTACTCTTGCCGGCAAATGCCACCTCCGGATAGGGAGAATCCGGCAATTTACTGGTAATGCCGCAAACCGTTTCCAGACTTACCTTTTTGATAATCATATGCTCACCTCGTTTTCTTTGCAGAAGCGTTTTTTTGCTCCGCCTCCTGTGCTTTCTCTGCCAGTGCATGTTCAAGCACTTGCGTCATATTTTCTACAAAGACAATATCCAGACCGCCCTTGATCTCTCTCGATATCTCTTCCACATCACGACGATTTTCTTCCGGTACCAGCACCTTCTTCATGCCGGCCACCTTAGCTGCCAACAGCTTTTCTTTTAATCCCCCTATGGGCAGCACCCTTCCTCGCAGAGTGATCTCACCTGTCATGGCCACATCCGCACGCACGGGAATACCTGTGACTGCTGACATCAGGGCTGTAGCCATGGTGATTCCGGCGCTGGGACCATCTTTGGGCACTGCACCTTCCGGAATGTGGATGTGAAAATCATTCTTCTTAAACATCTCTTCCTTGATCTGATACTGTTTGCTGATGGAACGCACAAAGCTCATACCGGTAAGGGCAGACTCCTTCATCACATCACCCATCTGTCCGGTCAGATCGATATCACCCTTACCGGGCATAACATTCACCTCAATCTGCAAAGTATCACCGCCCACGCTGGTCCATGCCAGTCCTCGCACGATTCCTACCTCATCCGTCAGCTTTCTCTTATCCGGTGTAAACTTCATATGTCCCAGATACTTTTCCAGATTCTGACCGGTAATCTTGATACAACTTCCGGGTTTCTTTAGAATCTCCCTGGCTGCCTTACGACAGATTTCTCCCAGCTTACGTTCCAGTTCTCGCACACCGGCTTCTCTGGTATACCCTTCTATGATCATACGCAAAGCATTGTCGCTGACTGACAGCTGTTCTGCCGTAAGACCATGCTTCTTCCACTGCTTTTCTACCAGATGCTCTTTAGCAATATGGAACTTCTCATTGGCAGTATAACTGGTAACCTCAATAATCTCCATACGATCCAAAAGCGGTCGAGGAATGGTTTGGGTGGTATTGGCTGTAGCGATAAAAAGCACCTCGGACAGATCCACCGGAATCTCAATATAATGATCCCGAAATCTGCAGTTCTGTTCACTGTCTAACACCTCTAAAAGTGCTGCCGAAGTATCTCCCTTATAATCGCTGCTCACCTTATCGATCTCATCCAACAGCATCAAAGGGTTCTTGACACCTGCCTGCTTTAACGCTCCGGCGATCCTTCCGGGCATGGCACCCACATAGGTCTTACGATGACCGCGGATCTCTGCCTCATCCCTGACACCGCCTAAGCTGATGCGCACATACTTTTTGTCCAAAGCCTCCGCCACACTTCTGGCAATAGATGTCTTACCGGTTCCGGGCGGTCCCACCAGACAAATGATAGGGCTGTCTCCCTGCTTTGTCAGACTTCTGACTGCAAGGAATTCTAAGATACGCTCTTTCACCTGCTCCAGACCATAATGCTGGGCCTCCAAAATCTTTTCAGCCCGGTTAATGTCTGTATGATCCTTGGACATTTTATCCCAGGGCATCTCCAGCAGTGTCTCTATGTAGCCCCGCTCCACAGATGCTTCTGAACTGTTGGGTGCCAGACTCTTGAACCGGGAGATTTCCTTGCGGATACGCTCCTTTACTTCCTTCTTAGCCTTCAGCTTGTCAAGTGCCTCCTCAAACCGCTCCACATCTGAGAAACCACCATCCTCTCCCAATTCCTGTCTGATATAATTCATTTGCTCCCGCAAAAGATACTCTTTCTGATGCTTTTCTACCCTGCCCTTTACCTGCTCACTTAATTCTGTTTTGATCTTGGCGATCTCTATTTCATTGGAAAGCACTCCTGCCAAATACTCAAAACGTTCTGCAAGGGTAGAAAGCTCCAATACCTTCTGTTTGGAAGTATAAGACAACGGGATGCTCATAGTGATCACATCCAGCAGCTTCTCTAAGCTCTTCTGCACCTGAAATTGCTTCTCAATACTACGGCCAATCTTGGGATAATATTTGCTATATCCTCCAAACAGCTCTGCCAGCTGACGGATCATAGCTTCTTTCGTCACATCTTTAAGCTCATCCTCTAAGGAGGGGAGCTCATTTACCTGCGCCAACAGATACTCTTCCTCCTCAAGCACAAAAGAAACCAGCTCCCCTCGTTTCTCTCCCTCAACCAACACTCTCACAATGCCGTTTGGCAATTTATTGATCTGTTTCACAGCGGCTATGGTTCCCACATGGAACACATCCTCAAAGCCCGGATTCTCCTCATCCGTATCTTTCTGTGTCACCAGAAATACCTTGTCATTCCCCATCATAGCCTGCTCCACTGCCATGATGGACTTCTTTCTGCTCAGATCAAAATGTATCATCATCTCCGGCAATATGGTCATTCCCCTAAGAGCCACTGCCGGCAACCTTTCACTCATTGTCATATTCTTTTCCTCATCAATACAGCAAACGCCGCTGAATCCAGCGGCGTCTTCCTACTTACTTGGCTTTGCGCGGTAATGCTTCCCTGTGGATCGTAAGCGGTTCACTGGTTCCTTCCACAGCTCCCTTGGTCACTACGCAGGACTCTATTGTCTCATCGGATGGAATCTGATACATCAGATCCATCATGGTATTCTCCATAATAGAACGCAGTCCTCTGGCACCTATCTTGCGCTCAAGTGCCTTCTCAGCAATGGTCTCTATGGCATCTTCCTCAAACGCAAGCTCCACATCATCCATATCAAATAACTTCTGATATTGCTTGATCAATGCATTCTTAGGCTCCTTCAGGATGCGGACAAGTGCTTCCTTATCGAGTCCCTCTAAAGAGACACAGATGGGCACACGACCCACAAACTCAGGTATCAAACCGAACTTGATCAGATCCTGAGGCGTTACCTCTTTAAACAATTCCCCTGTCATCTTATTGGACTTCTGGGTCACTTCTGTATTGAAACCGATCGACTTACGGTCCAGTCTGGCCTCAATGATCTTCTCCAGTCCGTCAAAGGCGCCACCACAGATAAACAAGATATTGGAGGTATCGATACTCAGAAGCTCCTGATGAGGATGCTTACGGCCTCCCTGCGGCGGTACACTTGCAACCGTACCTTCCACAATCTTCAAAAGTGCCTGCTGAACACCTTCACCGGATACATCTCTGGTGATAGACACATTCTCACTTTTTTTAGTGATCTTATCTATCTCATCAATATAAATAATACCGTACTGGGCTCTCTCGATATCATAATCAGCTGCCTGGATCAGCTTCAGCAGAATATTCTCCACATCCTCACCCACATATCCGGCTTCTGTCAATGTGGTGGCATCTGCAATGGCAAATGGAACATTGATGATCTTAGCCAGTGTCTGAGCCAGATAGGTCTTACCGGAACCGGTGGGGCCTACCATCAGGATATTACTCTTCTGCAATTCCACGTCATTCAGACTTCTAGGTGCCATGACTCTTTTGTAATGGTTGTAAACTGCTACTGCCAACACCTTCTTGGCTGCATCCTGACCGATGACATACTCATCCAGAAACTCCTTGATCTGAACGGGTTTCAACAGATTGATCTCTTGTCCGTCAATCTCTTCATATTCCTCGTTCTCCAGCTCCTCTTCCAGAATATCTGCACAAATATCCACACATTCATCACAGATATAGATTCCTACAGGCCCTGAAATCAGCTTGCGTACCTGATTATGGTTCTTACCGCAAAAGGAACATCTGACTTCGTTCCCAATTATTTTCCCCGCCATTCTTTTACTCCTGTCTCAATTATTCCTGTGCCGCATGAGATGCGATCACTTTATCGACTAATCCATACTCGCAGGCTTCCTTAGCGCTCTTCCAGTTATCACGCTCAGTATCGGCACAGATGGTCTCATAATCCCTGCCGGTGTTCTCTGCCAGAATACGGTTCAATTTCTCCTTGGTCTTCAAAATGTGCTTGGCTGCGATCTCGATCTCTGTAGCCTGTCCCTGGGTTCCCCCAAGAGGCTGATGAATCATGATCTCTGCATTGGGCAGTGCATACCTCTTGCCCTTGGCACCGCCTGCCAACAGGAAGGCACCCATGCTTGCCGCCATACCGATACACACGGTAGACACATCGCACTTAATATAATTCATGGTGTCGTAAATTGCCATACCGGCAGTTACACTGCCACCCGGACTGTTAATATACAGATGGATATCCTTCTCAGGATCCTCTGCCTCCAGAAATAAAAGCTGCGCTACCACCAGACTGGCTGTCACTTCATTTACTTCTTCACCCAAGAAAATAATTCTGTCTTTTAAAAGTCTTGAATAAATATCGTAGGACCTTTCACCCTTGCTTGTTTGTTCAATGACGTAAGGTACTAAACTCATTTTACCTATCCTCCTTCCATTTTTCAATCATAAACAGAGGATTTAAGAAAATCTTAATCCTCTGTTTATAATTATCTCATCTCTGATATAATATTCGGAAACCTTGATCCATTATTCCTCAACTGCATTATCAACGATCAGAGTTACAGCCTTATTTACGCAGATATCTTCCATAACCTGCTTCTTGCCGCCTTCACCCAGAAGATCTTTCACCTTGTCAGCTTCCATCTTGTAGCTTTCAGCCATCTTGGCAACCTCTGCCTCGAAGTCTTCTTCACTTGCAGTCAGACCCTCTGCAGCCACTACAGCTTCCAGAACCAGACGGGACTGGATTCTCTTCATAGCCTGAGGCTTCACCTGCTCTAACAGCTTGCTTACATCAAGACCGGTAAACTGCATATACTGCTCCATGGAAATACCCTGGGACTGAATTCTCTGGGCGAAATCCTCAACCATCTGTCTCTGCTGAGTCTCAACCATAGCATCGGGAATCTCCATCTGCGCCTGCGCGATCACTGCATCGATGGCAGCTTCTTCCTTGGCACTCTTAGCTGCTGCTGCCTTCTTCTCAGCCAGGTTCTTCTTCACATCTTCCTTGTACTCAGCAAGGGTATCAAACTCAGACACTTCACTTGCGAACTCATCATCCAACTCAGGAAGCTCCTTCTCCTTGATCTCCTTAACGGTACACTTAAACACTGCTGCCTTACCAGCCAGCTCAGCAGCCTGATACTCTTCAGGGAATGTTACATTGACATCAGTCTCTACACCGATCTGGGCACCGATCAGAGCCTCTTCAAATCCGGGAATAAATGCGCCGGAACCGATGGTCAGAGGATAATCCTCGCCCTTGCCGCCTTCAAAAGCAACACCATCTACAAAGCCTTCAAAATCGATCACGGTCATATCGCCATCCTTAACAGCTCTGTCTTCTACAGTGATGGTTCTGGAATTGTTCTCTCTCTCTTTGTTGATCTCAGCTTCAACTTCTTCTTCACTTACTTCCACTTCCACCTTGTCTACCTTCACACCCTTGTAGGTACCAAGAGTTACCTCCGGCTTCAGAGCCACCTCAGCGGTGAAGATGAAAGGCTTACCGGCTTCTAACTGGGTCACATCGATCTTAGGAGAAGATACGATCTCCTCAGTGCATTCTGCAAGAGCCTTCTCATAGCTTTCCGGGATCAGAGCATTGGCAGCATCCTCATAGAATACTTCCTTGCCATACATCTGCTCGATCATCTTACGGGGAGCTTTTCCCTTACGGAATCCGGGAATCGTTATCTTATTTTTATTTTTCAGATATGCACCCTGGATCGCTTTCTCCAGCTCTTCAGCGGACACTTCAATGGTCAGCTTGGCCATGTTCTTCTCTAATTTTTCTACCTGTAAACTCATTGTTACATTTCCTCCTTCATTGTGTCTGCATCTCAAAAATGGACATAGTCACAGTCATTTTACGATTATACCACGAATGCGTGGAAATTACAATTGTTTTTTTTCGACATTTCTCGTTCTTTGAATGCAAAACTAACCTTCCACCCACATGCTTTTCGCAAATGTCAAGTCATTATGACAAGCAATGATCATGGTTCTTCCACCACATTCCTCTTCCATATACTGCACAGCCAGTTGTCGGCTATCATTATCCAATCCGGTAAAAGGCTCATCCAGTAAACACAACTGCGAAGGTGTCATCATGGCACGTACCAAGGCCACCCGTCTGCGCATACCACCGCTCAGCTGACAGCAGGGTTTATCCAAAGCTTCTTCGGGCAACAGGCGGGCCAAATGCTGCCTGGCCGCCTTGGCATCGGCCGTCACCAGTTCTACGTTTTTTACTGCACTGTAAGCTTCACAGAGACGGTCTTCCTGAAAAAGCATGGAAACTAAGGGCATCTCTATAGGCGCCGGATCAAATCGGATCTTTCCTTCTTCCGGCTTCTCCAGACCTGCCAGAATGCGAAGTTTTGTAGTCTTGCCGCTGCCGGATGGGGTGCGGTAAAAATAAACCTCGCCCGGTTCGTAGACGGCGTTCCAATCTTGAATCACTTCTGACCCATTGTATGATTTTTCCACATTTTGTACATAAATGCATGGAATCGAAGCCTGCGTTTGTTTTGCAAAACAGGGGGGCTGCCACTTAAAAAACATATCACCCAGCCACCTGACCAATTTCTCTGTCAGCATACTCATAAGGATGGTCACCCCTGTCCAGGCAAATACATCAGCTGTCTGTAGATAAATTTTGGCCATATACAGCCCCTCTCCGATGGAAGCATCCGGCAATCCGATGATCTCTGCCGCCACACCGGACTTCCATGCCATCCCCACTGCCACTGATATGGCACTGTTCCAGAAGGGTCGTACCGCCGGCCGATATATGTAGAAGCTTTGATTCCAGGCAGACATGCGTAAGACCCGTGCCATCTCCAACATTTTCTCATCCGTGCTCTTCAGTCCCTGGAGCACATTTACATAAACATGTGGCAGTACCACCAGCATACTAATGGCAGCTGACAGATACCCTGCCCCCCACCATATCAATAAAAGCACTGCAAAAGAAGCCACCGGGACAGCCTTGATCAAACTCATTAAGGGTTTTATCATTTCTTCTAATAACGGATACCGATAACTGCCCACAGCCAAAAAGATACCAAACAAGATCCCCCCGGCCAATCCTGCATAAATCCGACCACAAGAGAGAAGGACGGTCTGCCAGAACGCCGGGTCTGTCAGATGACGAACCAGTGCCACGCAAGTTTCCCATGGTCCTGCGAATAGTATGGACTGATCACATAATAAGTCAATAAGCTGCCATAGAATCAGCCAGAATAGTATGATAAAAAGCCTGCGCTTACGGAACATAATAAAAATCCTCCATCGGAAGCTCACCACCTACTGCCACCGGATTTTGCTCATTAAGCACTGACAGATATCCGGAAAGGGCCTGTCTCATCGCCTCCCCGTCTATATAAGTAATGTTACAGGCAGGGATGGCCTTCTGTGCAATAGTTTCCTTGGCAATGATACCTGCTTCCACTGCCAATCCTGCGCCAATTTCCGGTTCGCTGTTAACCTTTTTGGCACTTCCCTGATGCGCCTTCATAAACTTTTTAACTGCCTCCTCATGGTCTTCCAGAAAATCCTTCCTGACCACTGTCACGCCTGTAACCATGCGACTTCCCTCTTCCCCTTGCAACTTTCTCCACTCTTGATTCATATCAAGAACTACCGAAAGCGCCTCATTCTGCGCACAGGCAGCCGTTACAAAAGGCTGTGGCAGTAAGCCTACTGCTTCCGGATTTTGGGAAAGTAGTGCCGCTACCTCCGTAGCTTCTGATCGATACTCTAACTTACAATCCTCTTCTGTCAGTCCATTTTCTGCCAATAGATAACGTAGTACATAATCCGGTGTGGTGCCTTTACCGGTGAGATAAATGGTTCTGCCTTCCAAATCTTCCATCGACGTGATACTGCTGTTTCCTGTTACTATGTAGAGAACGCCTAACGTGTTAATGTCAATGACTGCCAACTGCCCCTCCATCTTCTGATATAATATAGCTGCCACATTGGCCGGGAGCAGAGCGATGTCCAACTCACCTTTTACCATTAAAGGAAGCAGCTCATCCGCCTGTACTGCCATTTTAAATTCATAGCTTCCGTCAGCTTTTCCTTTTTGTGCTTCCTCCATTAAAAAAAGTAAACCCATAGATGTGGGACCTTTCATGGAGCCGACTCGTATGGTGACCGGCTGACTGGGCTGATCCTTAGTTTCCGCAGATGGGTGGGTGGGTGCTTGTGCTGATGTACAAGCGGACAGAATACTGGTAGACAATATTACGCACACTAGTGTTATTATTTTGATGTATTTATTGTAATTCATTTGTGTTCCTTTCGAAGATGTTTTTTAATTACAATTTGTATGATTCAAATGTCATTATACGAAAGGTTTGGGGGAAAGTCAAGGAAGGAATGGGGGCGAGTGACGTTCAGCCGCGCCCATTCGCAAAACCGCTCCTACGGAGCTCTTCGCTACTTCGCAGCTCCTTTTTGCTCATTAGCGGGGCGCTCCCTCAGAGACAATGTATGGATGAAAATTCGTGCAAGCACGATTTTCATTCATATATTGTCTCTGGCTGAACTGGTGATTGAAAAAAATACCATAATAATTTTTAAATCCATGCTCATACTATTACCAAGATAAGTGATGACAAACACTTAAATCAGTCAAAAGTCGCAGGCTTTCGAATTCGAGATAAGTGGATGTCGGCCGCTTATCTTGAATATAGAAAGAGAAAAATAACAAATCACAAATTTGGAGGTGAATGAAATGTCAGGAAACAGAAGTAATAGAGTAGAAGTACCTGAAGCAAAGGCAGCTATGGATCGTTTTAAAACTGAGGTTGCATCTGAACTTGGTGTAAACCTGAAAGAAGGCTACAATGGCGATCTGACTTCTCGTGAAGCAGGTTCCATCGGTGGTGAAATGGTTCGTCGTATGATCAGAAAGCAGGAAGAGCAGATGAAATAATGCTGCACATGCAGTAAAATTGTACGAATAAAAGGCACCGGGACAAGCTTATCAGCTTTCCCGGTGTTTTGCGTTTTGTGTTTTTATATTTTAGTTCTTGCCGCAGCACTTCTTATACTTCTTACCACTTCCGCAAGGGCAAGGATCATTAGGATATACCTTTGCTTCCTTCACGATGGTGGTAGAAGACTTCTGCTCCTTATATAACGCCTTTCTGGTCTCCTCATCGAAAATAGCATTCCACTCCTCCAGATTATAAAGCCAATCAGCGTCAGCTGCCACCATATTTTTGTACAGAAGTGCCGGTTCAAAGCCCAGATTTACCTCAGTGTCCTCTTCCATCTCCTCAATAGGATTGGGCTCCTTCAAGCTGTCGTTGATGCCATCCAGAAAACCGGTCATAGTCATGACAGACACATCAAACTTCTGGGCCAATTCCTTGACAGTTCCTTTTACCACTTCCTCCGGATTCTGAAGAAGCTTCTCATAAATGCTCTTCTCCACCTCAAAATATGCATTCCACTTCTGTTGCATCTCATACTGATTTGCAGACTCATCGTACGCTGCTTTTCTCCACTGTTCTAATAAAGCCATTTTCTTACCTTCCTTATCTAATACTGATTCTATCCTTACGGACTACTTGTCCTCTCTCTAATAGTATATAACAGAACGGGAGGAAACACAATAAAAATTTTCTTAAGACAATAAAAAATAGGCTTCGCCTATTCAACTCCCCTGCCCCTCAATCTTGAGGGGATTAGGGGTTTCTTTTTTTACGTTTTCTGTCATAATAGTCTTATGAGTATACTGCAAGATATTTTTAGAGACCATTATGAAGAAATGC
>JAFYSG010000024.1 GCA_017559435.1 Lachnospiraceae bacterium | reverse complement strand
GGACACACTGCATAACATCCAAGCAGTGTGTCCCTGCCCCTTTCTAAGCTGCCTAACAGCGGCGTGCCCGGCTGATCCGGGAATTGCCCTTCGCACAAAAAATGGCCGCCACCTTACACTTCCTCTATCTCTTCTATGAGACGCATACCCGCAGTATCGGTAACAGGCAGCGAGAACACGATGGATCTGGCCTTGGATTCCAGGCCCGCTTTGTCCATGATAGCTCGCATGATATCATTCTTCTGCTCTTTACGTACCACGATAAAGACTATCTCTTTCTCAGGCACCAATGTAACTCCAAGGAACTTCTCTGCATGCTGAGTACCGGTCCCCTTGGCATGGATGACTGTTCCTCCTGCTGCGTGGACTTCTCTGGCCGCATCCATGATCAAATCCGTATATCCCTGATTGGCAATCACTACCAGCAATTCATACTTTGTGTCTTTCAATGATGATTCCTCTCCTTTCACAAAATTAAGCCCGTTTGTCAAATAATTCAAAGCCTTCTTGCCGCCCATACTGCTTATGGGAACTATAAAGGCAATACCGATTCCCGGAATATCAATCTGCATTTTCCGCTGAAGACCGTATTTTAATTCTTTCCATTTCTCTCCTGTGACCACCTGGATCATGACACTCTTCTCTGCGCCGTCAAGGCCGAAATAATCCAGAATCTCACTGGCCGCTGTTCCTCTGCCCACGGTGATCACTGATATATCCACACCCATCTCCTGATAAAAGGAAGTAAACTTTTTGGTCAGATTACGATTGGTAATGGTTACCATCATATATAATTCGCTCATCTATGTCCTCCAAAATACAGTAATTAGTTACCTGCTAATTACAGTTCAATGATCGCATCCTCATCCAGTGCCGCAAAAGCATACTCTGCCTCGCTGAGTTTTACGTGACGCTGTTTCAACTGATAAACCATACCCAATATCTGAATGGTTATCAGGGGTGTCATGGCCACCATAGCCACCACTCCGAAGGCGTCTGCTGCCAGATTGCCTCCTACTGCGATACAGGCCCCCTGAGCAAGCGGAAGCAGGAAAGTAGCCGTCATGGGACCGGATGCCACTCCGCCGGAGTCAAATGCAATAGCTGTAAAAATCTTCGGCACAAAGAAAGACAACCCGATTGCAATGGCATACCCCGGTATCAGGAACCAAAGAATCGGTGTTCCTGTTAATACCCGCAACATAGCAAGGGCCACTGACACCGCTACACCAATTGAGAGACTGACTCCCATGGCTCCAGCTGATATCGCTCCATCCGTAATGTCCTCTACCTGATGATTCAACACATACACTGCCGGCTCCGCTTTTACAATGAAGAATCCGATCAACGCACCGATAGGCACCAGAAGAAATCGATACTCATGAGATGCCATTACCGTTCCAAGATAATTACCGGCAGGCATAAAGCCTACATTGGCTCCTGTCAAAAAAAGCACCAATCCAATATAAGTATATACCAGACCTACCAGAATCCTTGCCAGATTTCTACCGGACAGATGTAATGCAAATATCTGGAACAGTCCAAAAAATGCAATGATAGGGAACAAGGATACTGCAATCTCTTCTATGTATGTAGGCAAACCATAAGAAAACAGCTGCCACAGCTCTACTGAATCCTGAATCTGCGGTATCTGCGTCACACTAAGGCTGCTTTCCGCGGGGCGATAGATCAGACCCAGGATCATCACTGCCAGAATGGGGCCTATGGAACACAAAGCCACCAGACCAAAGCTGTCATCTGCCGCATGGCGGTCAGCACGGATCGCCGATACACCCACGCCAAGAGCCATAATAAACGGTACTGTCATGGGTCCGGTAGTCACACCGCCGGAATCAAAAGCAATGGCTCTGAAATCAGCCGGCACAAAGAATACCAATGCAAATACGACCACATAACAGACCACTAACAAGGGCGGTAATGCCACACCGATCAGCATACGAAGCAGAGCGACCACCAGAAAGATTCCTACTCCAAGGGCCACTGCCAGTATCAATACCACATTGGGCACTGAGGGCACCTGGGTGGCCAATACCTGCAGATCCGGCTCTGATATGGTAATGATCACACCTAATATAAAGGACAGCAGTGCAATGACCAGAACCTTCTTGGTCTGGGTCATTCTGGCTCCCACCTTTTCTCCCATAGGTGTCATAGACGTCTCTGCACCCAGTGTAAAGAACATCATTCCCACCATAACCATCACTGCTCCCACCAAAAAACACAGGAGAATGCTTGGTGTAATGGGCGCTATGGTAAAGCTGAGTACAAGCACAATAGCTATGACCGGCAGGACTGCTTTTAAGGACTCTTCAAATTTACTTTTTAGTTTCTGATTCCAAAGCTTCAATTCATAATCACCTCAAAAATTGTATTCTAACTTAAATAGCATAGCATAATCTCAAAAATTGTTCCAGCCATTTTCTCATAGCCGGAACAATCTTAACGCTTTCTTAACGCCACTTCTCATCATGACTGGCTCACTTTTTGAAAAAACAGAACCACTTTAAAAAAATCACCGTCCACTGTAAGCTCTAGTTGCCCTCCTTGCAGCTGGGTCAAGCTCTGGGTAATGGACAATCCCAGACCATTGCCTTCCGTATGCCTGGATTTATCCCCCCTGACGAACCGCTCCTTCAGCTCCTCCGCTGAAACATCCAACGGATATCTGGAAATATTTTTAAAAGCAATGGCAGCCACATCCCCCCGGTCCTCTACCGTCAGATAGACCCTGGTCCCTCCCATGGCATATTTACAGATGTTGTTCAACAGATTATCAAACACTCTCCACAGAAGCTTGCCGTCCGCCATGATCCTTACCGGCTGCTCGGGCTGTCTGGCAATGAGTTCCAAACCCAATTCAGCCAGACGCTGCTCGTATTCCCCCATGGTCTGGGTCAGTAATACCCCCACCTCACAGGGCATCATGTTCACTTCAATATTGCCGGTGGAAGCCTTGGAAGCCTCCATCAGATCCTCGATCAGCTTCTTCAAACGGGCCGACTGTCGTTTCAGCACTTCAGCATACTCCGTGATCTTTCCATTTTCTGTAGGCTCCTCTACAATCAGATCCGCATAATTGATGATGGAAGTCAGTGGAGTCTTAATGTCATGGGATACATTGGTGATCAACTCCGTTTTCAGGCGTTCGCTCTTCATGCGCTCTTCTACTACTACATTCAGTCCCTGGGCGATACTGTTTAAATTGTCTCCCTGTTCCTTAAAGCTGCCTATCAGGTACTTGGTATCCACTTTCGCCGACAGATTCCCCTCAACCAGTGCCTCACTGCCCTTTAACAGCTTATGGATCGCCAGTGCCACGTAAAGCACCAACGGAATCACCAACACTTTTTCTATCAGCCACAGAATTACAATATCCCTATAATCTCCTCCACAGATCACCAGAAACAGAATCTCTATGATGAAAAAGGCAATG
>JAFYSG010000023.1 GCA_017559435.1 Lachnospiraceae bacterium | reverse complement strand
TCCCGGGATATGCATGAGAATAGAGGTATTCAATGCCTCCTGTTCCTTAGCACCTGCTTATCATAGCATACTTCTCTTGGTTTGTCTTCAAAAATATTTATAAAATAAATATAACCAAAACTTAAGAATTATTCTGTACAAGACTTTTTCCAAATGTTATAATGTATTGTATTATAGATTCAAAGCTAAACTAAAAGTAAAACGAGGAATAGAAATGGTTGAAATAATTAACAAAATTATAACTGCTGTCAGCGACATTTTATATCGCCCTTGGTGCGTCCCCCTCATCCTTATTGCGGGTGGCATCATTATGACGCTGCGCTCCGGTTTCGTTCAGATCCGCCTGATCAGGGAATCCGTAAAAGTGGTAATGGAAAAGCCCAAAAGCGCCAACGGTATTTCTTCTTTCGGAGCTCTGATGGTGTCCACTGCATCCCGGGTAGGAACCGGTAATATCATCGGTGTGGCCACTGCCATTTGTGCCGGTGGCGCCGGTGCTATCTTCTGGATGTGGATCACCGCACTGATCGGCGCCTCTTCCGCCTTTGTAGAATCCACACTGGCACAGATCTACAAGAAAAAGAATCCAGACGGTTCCAGCTATGGCGGCCCTGCTTTCTACATGCGTGACGCTTTAAAACAAAGATGGCTGGGCGTGATCTTCTCCATGCTGATCATCTTAACCTATGCGGTAGGCTATAATATGCTGGCCTCCTATAACCTGCAATCCACATTTGAAATATTTCCCTTTTATGGAAAAGCAACTCCGGCCATTATTGGTGGTGTTCTGGCCTTATTATTCGGCATCATCGTAATTGGCGGTGCCACCAGATTGATCAAAGTCACCAGTGTTATGGTGCCGGTAATGGGAGTTTTGTATATCCTTGTAGCAGTCATTGTTTTAGTCCTTAACCATAGAAACATTGGACCCATGTTCTCCTTAATCTTTGATAATGCATTTGATTTCAGAGCCATCATGGGCGGCTTTACAGGTTCCTGCATCATGCATGGTATCAAAAGAGGACTGTACTCCAACGAAGCCGGTATGGGCTCGGCACCCAATGCTTCCGCCACTGCGGATGTTTCCCACCCCGCCAAGCAGGGACTTGTGCAGGTACTGTCTGTTTTTCTTGATACCCTATTGATCTGTACTGCTACCGCTTTTATGTGCCTGTCCTCAGGCGTAAGCTACAACGCAGATATGAGCGGTGCTGCATACGTGCAGAGTGCGCTACAGGCAAGTTTAGGTGCTTGGGGGCCTATATTTATTACCATCTCTATGACCCTATTTGCCTTTACCACACTGATTGGCAACTACTCTTACTGTGAAGGCTGCCTGACCTTTATCCTGAACCGGAAACCTTCCAAGGTCTGTCTTGTCCTCTTTCGCATCCTGGCCACTGTGTTGGTATTTGTAGGTGCCATTGCCGGTGCAGATCTGGTATGGAACATGGCTGACATGACCCAGGGACTTATGGTAATCGTCAACATGCCCGTGATCCTCCTTCTCATGAAACCCGCCATGAATTGTCTGAAAGATTACTGCCGTCAAAGAAGAGAAGGCATCGATCCCCACTTCCGTGCCAAGGATATCAACATCAAGGAAGACCTTGATTTCTGGCAATAAAAACTAATAACCAAAGGAGACACTAATGAGCATATTAAATGTAGAACACTTAACCCACGGTTTCGGCGACCGTGCCATTTTCAATGATGTATCTTTCCGCCTGTTAAAAGGAGAACACATCGGCCTGATCGGTGCCAACGGTGAGGGGAAGTCTACTTTCATGAATATTATTACCGGCAAATTAATGCCCGACGAGGGCAAAATTGAGTGGGCCAAGAATGTCCGTGTAGGATATCTGGATCAGCACACTGCCCTGACAGCAGGACAGACCATCCGGGACGTGCTGTCTTCCGCCTTTGATTTTTTATATGATATGGAAGCACAGATGAACGAGATCTGCGATAAAATGGGGGATGCCACACCGGAAGAATTGGATCAGTATATGGAGGATCTGGGCACCATTCAGGATCTTCTGACCATGCATGATTTTTATATGATCGATTCCAAAGTAGATGAAGTGGGACGCGCTCTGGGACTTGCCGACATAGGCTTTGAGCGGGACGTGACGGAATTAAGCGGCGGCCAGCGTACTAAAGTATTGCTGGGCAAACTGCTTTTGGAAAAGCCTGATATCCTGCTTCTGGACGAGCCTACCAACTATCTGGATGTGGAGCACATTGAGTGGCTGAAGCGTTATCTGAATGAATATGAGAATGCTTTTATCCTGATCAGTCATGACATTCCTTTCCTGAACAGCGTCATCAACCTGATCTATCATATGGACAATCAGGAGCTGACCCGCTATGTAGGTGATTATGATAAATTCCAGGAAGTCTATGCCATGAAGAAATCTCAGCTGGAAGCTGCCTACAATAAGCAGCACAAGGAGATTGCCGACCTGAAAGATTTTGTGGCACGCAATAAGGCTCGTGTGGCCACCCGTAACATGGCCATGTCCCGTCAGAAGAAGCTGGATAAGATGGACGTGATTGAGCTGGCTGCCGAGAAGCCCAAGCCGGAATTCCACTTCCGGGAGGCACGCACACCGGGCAGATATATTTTCCAGACCAAAAATCTGGTGATCGGTTATGACGAACCCCTTTCCCGCCCCTTGGATCTTGCCATGGAGCGCGGACAAAAGATCGTGCTGACCGGCGCCAACGGTATCGGTAAGACCACCCTGCTTAAGAGTATCCTGGGCCTGATCCCGCCTTTAAGCGGCAATGTGGAACAGGGAGATTATCTGGAGATTGGTTACTTTGAGCAGGAGATGAGCCAGGATGTGACCACTACCTGTATTGAAGAAATCTGGCAGGAGTTCCCCGGCTTTACCCAGTACGAGGTACGCTCCGCTCTGGCCAAATGCGGCTTGACCACCAAGCATATCGAAAGCAAGGTTAAGGTCTTAAGCGGCGGTGAGCAGGCCAAAGTAAGACTATGCAAGCTGATCAACCGCGACACCAATGTGCTTCTTCTGGACGAGCCTACTAACCATCTGGATGTGGATGCCAAGGAAGAGTTAAAGCGGGCATTAAAAGCATATAAGGGCAGTATCCTTATGGTATGCCACGAACCGGAATTCTACGACGGCCTTGCCACCGACGTGTGGGACTGCACCAAATGGACCACCAGAGTTTTTTAGCTTAGGAATCAGACAGGCTACAGTTGAACTGCCAAGTGCAACTGTAGCCTGATATTTTATACACTGAATTGTAGCTTTCCTACTCAAACTGGGCCGCGTATAATTTATAATAAAAGCCTTTCTTTGCCATAAGGGTCTCGTGTATCCCCTGTTCCACCACATCACCCTGATTTACTACCAGTATGTTATCCGCATTCTGAATGGTAGACAGTCGATGGGCGATTACGAAGCAGGTCTTGTCCTTCATCAGTTCCCGCATAGCCTTCTGAATCTGCTGTTCCGTACTGGTATCCACGTTGGATGTGGCCTCATCCAGGATTAGCATCCTTGCATTATAAAGCATGGCCCGGGCAATGGTGAGCAGCTGTTTCTGCCCTTTTGAAATATTGCCTCCATCCTCACTGATAACGGTCTCATACCCTTGGGGCAGGCGCATGATAAAGGGATGGATACGGGCAGCTTTGGCTGCTGCCACCACTTCTTCCATGGTGGCATTCTCTTTACCATAGGCGATATTTTCAAAAATCGTCCCCTTAAACACCCAGGTTTCCTGCAATACCATGGCATATGCCTTGCGCAGGCTTTCTCTGGTGTAAGTTCTGGACTCTTTACCATCCACATAGATACTTCCTTCATCCACGTCATAGAAGCGCATGAGAAGGTTAATGATTGTGGTTTTTCCGGCACCTGTTGGACCTACGATAGCGATCAGTTTCCCGGCATCCGCTTTCATATTCAGGTTGTGGATAATGGTTTTATCCTTCGCATACCCAAAGCGTACATTTTCAAATTCCACTGTTCCTCGCACATGGTCAAGCACGTTGGCATCCTGGCTGTCCTTAACTTCTTCCTCCTGATCCAGCATTGCAAAGACTCTCTCCGCCGCAGACAGTGCGGAATACAGCTCCGTCACAATATTGGCAATTTCATTGATCGGTCCGGAGAACTTTCTGGAATACAATATAAACGAAGAAATCTTACCCAGGTCGATCATTCCGCCCATAAACAGCATGGAACCGAACATGGCAGTTAAGCTTAAGCCAATATTGTTGATAAAGCCCACGCTGGGTCCCATGGTCATACCATAGTAAGCTGCATCATAGAACGCATCGGAAGCCTCATCGTTGATCTTATCAAACTTCTCCGACACCTTGTCCTCATAAGCATAGGCTATAATGCTTTTCTGTCCGGAAAACATCTCCTCCACAAAACCGTTCATTTCCCCGTACTTTGCAGATCGCTTGGAAAATCTTGGCTGAGTGATCTTACGCATCTTGGCCGTATAAACAGTAGCCGCAGGAATGGTCACCAGCGATACCACCGCCAGGATAGGAGAAATGGATACCATCATCACAAAGGAACCCACCACCGTCACCAGACCGGTCATGATGGCCACCACGTCTGTAGCCAGACAGGTAGACACCACATCCACATCATAAGACACACGACTGATAATATCTCCCGCCTGATGGGTATCGAAAAATCCTACCGGCAGACGCATCAACTTATCGAAAATATCCTTCCGCATCTTTTTGGCAATAAACCGGCTCAAATACATCATGATCACACTGATGGAAATACTTAATCCGGAAGACACCAGATAAAACAGCAGCATGCGTCCGGCATAAAAATACACCTTGTCAAAATTCACTTTGCCCTTACCGGCCGCCGCCTCATTGATGGCTGCCCCTGCCAGCTTTGGTCCGAAAAGAGCCAGCACGTTACTGGCAAAACTCAAGATCAATACTATCAATATGATCCACTTAAATTCTTTCATATAACCCAGAAGTCTCAGGAGCGTTCCCTTGGTATCCTTGGGCTTTTTCATTACTGCATCTCTCTTAGCCATTCCCATACTCCCCCATCTGCGTCTTATAAATATCCCGATACATCTGACAGCTTAACATCAATTCATCATGAGTACCATAACCGATGCAACGTCCCTCATCCAGCACCAGTATTTTGTCCAGACTCATAATAGAGCTGATACGCTGGGCGATAATGATGGTGGTCGCATCACCGTGATTCTCACGGATGGCCTTCCGTAGTGCCGCATCCGTCTTATAATCCAGTGCACTGGAGGAATCGTCCAGTATCAAAATCTGCGGATCTGCCGCCAACGCTCTTGCGATCAATGTCCGCTGTCTCTGGCCGCCACTTAAATTTGCCCCATGGATCACCGCCCGGTGATCATAGGCATCCTCATAAGCCTCTATAAATTCACCGGCTCTGGCATCCGTAGCTGCCCGACGGATCTCCTCCAAGGTCACATCCCGTCCAAATGCTATGTTTTCCCTCAGTGTATCCGCAAAGATCACATCGTTTTGGAACACCACACCAAACATCCGATGCAAGGTATCCTTATCATACGTGCGCACATCCTTGCCATCCACAAATATATGACCTTTATTTGGATCGTAGAAACGCATGAGTAGATTGATAATAGTGGTCTTTCCGGCTCCGGTAGCCCCGATAATACCCAGACTACCACCTTTTTTTATCCGAAAATCAATATCATACAGACATTTCTCTCTGGTCTGCCCTGCAAATTTTTCCGAAGCTTCCTCTGTCTCACCAACATCGTATGTAAAATCTACATGATCAAAAATGATATAATCATCACTATCCGGGACAGCCGCTTCACTCTCAGGCATCGGTGTCAATTCCTCAGAAGCCCTGACCACTGCCTCAATTCTCTTGGCCGAAGCATTGGCCTTGGACATCAGCATGAAAATTCTGTTCAGACCCATAACTCCCATCAGGATCATATTAAAATATGTAAGAAACGCCAAGATTACACCGGGCTCTATGATTCCGTCATTTACCCTGTTGGCACCAATGAGTACCACGATGGTCAGTCCGCAATTTAAAAACAGCGTCATGATCGGTCCCGGCATAGCCATCACCGTTCCCGCCTTTCTGTCATTGCGTGCCATCTCCGTATTGGTATCGTCAAAGCGGCGCATCTCATAATCTTCCTTGGAAAGGGACTTCACCACCCGGATCCCGGTGATATTTTCCCGCATGATGCGCACAATGTCGTCCACACTCTTCTGCACCTTTTCATACAACGGAATCCCCTTAAAGGACACAAACAGCACGATGGTAATCAAGATCGGTGCCATAATACACAAAATAGCCGCCAGTCCCGGATCCATGTTCAAAGTGATAATGATACCGCCAAAGAGCATGATCGGTGCCCGCACACCCATAGCCTGAATACTCTGAATAAAATTCTGCACATTATATGAATCCGACGTCATTCTGGAAGTCAGCGAGGGCAGACCAAACTCATCAAACTGCCTGCCGGAGAGATTAATGGACTTACGGAACAGATCCCTTCTGATCTCATAAATACTACACTTCGCCACCTTCACCGCCAGTCGGTTGGCCTTCACATTAAATTGACGTACAAACACTGCCAGTATGATCATTCCAATGCCCCATCCGATCACCGGCCATATTTGCTTCTGTGGCACCACCTCATCGATCAAATGTTCCAGAATATACGGCAGCATCAGTTCCCCGAAAGTTCCCAGAAACTTGATCAACATCACCAGACCCACGGTCCACATATACTTTTTTAAATAGGAAAATATAAATTTCATAGCGCCTCTTTCGTCCCCTGTTTTCTTGTACTACGGATGTTCTGTTTACCTGCCAAGAAATTGTTCTGAATAATTCTTGGCATTTGTGTTTCGTGTATAGACCACATGAAACGCATGTGGTTCTGTTAATCCATCAACGGTAAAGGTGCCGATGTCAGTCTCATTGGAGACAACTGAGTGGTATAAGAAGCTGATACCGATCCCACTGGCAACCAATGCCTTGATAGAA
The DNA here is from genome assembly GCA_017559435.1 of Lachnospiraceae bacterium. Lineage (GTDB taxonomy): Bacteria > Bacillota > Clostridia > Lachnospirales > Lachnospiraceae > Acetatifactor. The sequence goes on along the minus strand of JAFYSG010000023.1, from coordinate 8,192 downwards.
ACAAAACTGCTGATAGAGACTTCTCTGTAAAAATCACTCAGTTCGTATCCGGATGCCGTCAGTCGCTCTTCGAAAATTCGACGAGTACCGGAGCCATCTTCTCGGACAATAATGGTTTCGTTCAGCAGTTCTTCAATGGTTACATGCTTTTTGCACAAAGGACTGTTTTTAGCACAGATTCCCACAAAAGGCTCCATTCGCAACAAGTAGGAATCATATTTTGTTTTACTGAAGGTACCTTCAATAACGGCAAAATCCAGCTTATTCTCATCCAGCAATTGCAGCAGATGCTTTGTGTTGTCCACTACAAGAGATAGCTCATGACTGGGGGAACTAAGATAGTCCCTGATTGCATCGATCAACACATAGTCACCTATGGTCTTTGTTGCGCCAATTCGTAATTTCAGACGCTTTTTATCCGCAATAGCCAGTTGCAATTCTTCAAACTGATATTGCTGCGAAATCGCATACCGCTCTAAAAGCAGACATTTTTCTGTTTTATGCAGAGAATGCCCGTCGTAATAGAACAGCTTTGTCTGTAGCGATTGCTCCAAGGATTGGATTTGCTTTGTAACAGCCGGTTGCGAAAGATGAAGGCGCTCTGCTGCCAGTCGGTAATTCATTGTTTGGCAGAGAGTAAGAAATGTATATAGTTTCTGCTCCATGTTCGCTCCTTTAATAATAAAACGGAATAGCAGTATTCCATATAGTAACTTTATTTTATCATGCGCCGGTGATAAAATAAAGAGGAAATTGAAGAAAACAAAGGAGATACTCTATGCAAACTAAAACAAAAGACCACGGTATGTTTATACTGGGTGTCGCTATATGCTTTGCGGTAGCCGGTCTGTCCGTGCTTGTAGAAAATCTGATTCCCGGAGAACTGCTGGGTGCGTCTATCATTGCCCTGTTTATGGGTACTATCATCAATAGCTTTTTCCATCCGGCATGGATGAAGCCGGCTTTGAAATTTACATCCAAGAAAATCTTGAAGGCTGCCATCGTCCTTTTGGGTGCATCTCTCAGCGTCAACACCATTCTTTCCGTAGGAAAGATGACCTTCTTTGTGATGATTTTTACCTTTGCCATGTGCTTCGGCGGAGGATTCTTTATCCGTAAACTTTTTGGATTGAACTGGAAGCTGAGCAACCTGATCTCTGCAGGAACCGGTATTTGCGGCGGCTCTGCCGTAGCAGCGATTGCTCCGGTAATCGATGCCGATGACAAAGATATTGCCTTCGCTATGTCCTCCACCTTCCTGTTTGATATGGTAATGATCGCACTGTATCCCCTCATGGGTAAAGCTCTGGGTATGTCCGACATAGCCTACGGCATCTGGGCCGGAACCTCTGTGAATGATACCGCCAGCGTTGTTGCTTCCGGATATGCTTTTTCTGAAGCTGCAGGTGACTTCGCCACAATGGTTAAACTTACCCGAACCATTGCCATTATTCCTACGGTGTTGGTGTTTGCCTATATCGGCACTCGTATCAAGCAGAAAGAGATGAAAGCGGCAAACAATGGTCAGAAAGTCAATCTGATGAAGATTATTCCTTGGTTCATTGGTGGTTTCCTGCTACTGGCTATTTTGAATAGCGCCCACTGCATCCCCGCAGCAGTGTCCGGGATTATGAAAAGCACCAGCAAATTCCTGATGGTCAGCGCCCTGGCTGCTATTGGTCTGGGAACCAGCATAACCGACTTCAAGAAAGCCGGTCTTGCACCTATGTTCTATGGAATCACCATTGATACTCTAGTAACATTAACAGCACTTGTTGTTATTTGGTGCATGGGTTTGATGTAAACGCTGTAAGTAACTATCATTTATACAAAAGCTTAAGCCCGCAGATTTTCTACCTGCGGGCTTATTGAAACCCTACTCTCCACTCTCTATCAATCTTTTCGCCACACCCCTAGACACATTAAACTGTAACCACCCATCGTATTTTTCATTCCGCGCTTTCATCCTGCGAATAAACTCCGGCACCCTCTTTGTCCCGCTGTCCGACACAGCTCCCAGAATCTGTGCCTGTTCCCCATACACCAGCGGATCATCGCCAGATTCTGCAAGCCATGGCACCAGTACCGGTGCCGCATCTGCACACAGATCATTCAAATAATGTATATCCCCATAAGGCATTCCTTTAAAAAAGCTGTTCTTTGTCTCCTCCCGTTCCACATTTGTCACATTGACCTTTGCGATCCAGTAATCCGGGTGGGAAAAGGAAAATACCAGATAGCAACAAGTCACCGCCACGCAGCAATACCGAAACAGCGGAAACTTTTTACGAAAAATGCTTATTACAATGCCGCCAAATAAAAGCGCCAGCACTACCAAAGTCCACAGCACAAAGATTCTGAGAAAAGTCAGATAATAATACTGTATATAAATGATCATACGCAGTCCGCTGGAGGCGATCATGATAAAGGTACATAAGGACATAACAGTCAACACTGCCTTTAACACCTTACTTTCTCTAAAACGAGTTAATCCAACCAGTACAATGATCAGATTCACCACACTTACTGCCAGTAACTGGAAAAATCCTTCTCTGGCATACTCTGCATAAGTATATCCCGCCGGCAGCTGCATCTTTCCAAAAAACAGATAAAGAATCTGGATCACGCTGAATACCAAATAAAGCGCCGTCAGCATCCCTGTAACGGTGATCGCAAGCACCGGTTCCCCTTTTCGCCGATCTTTTCCTTCCTCTTTGATAGTCATCTCACACAGATACGACAAAAGACAATATACCACAAAAAACATCAGCGCCACCATACCGATCACCTGACACACATCCCAGAAATCGATGCCCTGAAACAGCTTCCTGCTGCCTTCCCGAAATACAACGTCTGCACTGAGTAACAGCCAAAAGATCACTGCAAACAGCGGCAGCGCTGCTAAGAATCCCACAACTGCATAAAAAGCCTTGCTTCCTTTTCCTTTTTCAAAGCTCTTGCGGTAGGTATTGCCATCTTTAAAAGGTCTATCCAGAGCACCTAGGCTGCAGAAAATGATCTGCAGAAAACTGCCAGCATATTTCCCAAGCTGCCATGTAGCAGTGTCATAAAACTGATGCACCAGCAAACTCATCATCAACAGAAAAACCCCCCATTTATTCATGGTAATGATTCTGCCGTCATCGGTACAGAAGGTGGATACCGCCAAAAGCATCAGACTAATCATGTAAAAAGCGCTTCCTTTTCGCAAGGAAATCCCAAGTTTTGCAATACAGAAGCAGAAAAACAAGAGACTTCCTGCGATAAAAAAAGGGAATGCCACCCCGGAGGGATTGCGAAACATGCAAAATGCATAAAAACAGGAATACAGCAAGGTTCCTCCCCCAAAGAAGCCAAAATTTTTCTTAAAAACGCCGGAATACTCACTCATGATGCTCCTCCTCATCCGGCACGTACTCCAAGATATCCCCCGGTTGACAGTCAAGCGCCTTACAGATGGCATCCAGTGTCTGAAGCCGCACCGCTTTTGCTTTGTTATTTTTTAAAATGGACAGATTCGCAAGGGTGATGTCCACCTGGCCCGCCAGTTCTGTCAGACCCTTCTTGCGCTTCGCCATCATGACATCCAGATTAATGATAATCGCCATAGTTTCCTCCCAAACAATTGCCTTATATCGTCAGATCATTCTCTTCTTTATACCGAACTGCCTCTTCAAACACTGAGGCAAGCACCTCACTGAACAGCCCGGCAATGGTAAATACCAATATCACCACAAGCATGGCTATGGTCAGATACACAATGGATCGCACCACAGACAGAAGAACGATAAAGAAGCTCCATTTAGCCATTTTATGCAAACTTCCCACATTGTCCGTCACAAAACAATCCTCTCTGAGCACTGTGGTAAAAATCCTTCTAAGCTCTCTAATAATCACCAATGCCGCAATCCCCAGCACAAAATAAATGATCACAAGCTCCCCATAATGAGCGCCGATTTCCTCCACATATTGTCCGATCCACTTCACACTAAGAGGCAGACTGGCCGTTACCAGAATCCCACAGTAAAACATAAAATCCAGAAAATACTTTGTGCCTTTCGTTAAGTTTTGCTTCTTCATATCCTTCCTTTCCCTGCTGATGTGGGGACCGTATGTATCAGATACTCTCCCTCGTCATATATTTCGTCCCCGACCATCACAGTTTAGCTTTTTTTGCTGTAGTAACTTTACTATATCATCTTCAAGATTGATTGTCAATATGTTTTTATCGAATTTCAATAAGGAATTATTAAGATACAATCAAATAGAGGCAGTTGCCTTGCAACCACCCCTTCCAATTATTTACACTGCTTCTTTTTCCAATATTTCTTGTCGATCCTTATGTGCCACCGAAACAATAATCTGGAATGTAATCGCCACAATAGCCATCAGTATCCCACAAACTAAAAACAATGGTCTATAGGTACCAAAATGATCATAAACCCAGCCTCCCAACGGTGCTCCCAAAGCATAACCGGCTGTGTTAATAGAAACAATCATACCTAAAATACTATTAAAGGATTTTTCCCCGAAGAAATCTCCCACAAAGATAGGCAACATAACGGTTTCCAGTGGCAATGATATGGCTGACATAATAAAATATGCAACAGCCAATATCCTTCCTGTGCTTGAATTTGTTATAACAAACATAAAAATCATAGCCAATACAGATGACAGATCACAAATAAGAACTGTAATACGCAACCCCAAACGATCGTATAAAAACCCATTTAGGAATTTAGAACATGCCAGTGCCAGAGAATTAAGGCTTAGCATGGCAGTAATAAACTTAATATCAATCCCCAGATCCTGCAGGTGCGTGACACTACTGATAGAATGTAACACCATACCGGTGATAAAGATACAGGCTGTCATACAGTAAAAGTATGGTTTCCTCATAGCAGATTTATATTCTATCCCAGACCAGCTCCGTCCCAGAGGCTTCTTTTTGTTGATCACCACAGGTTTATTTTGCCCACTTGGATTCTCCTTATAAAAGATTGCGATCAATACCATTAATACCAAAAGGATGCCGATTACCATCTTGTAAGAATTTCTATAGCCAAAGGGATTACCCTCTTCATAAATGATCGGGGTGATGATCTGAGCTGCAAGAGCACCGCCCAACCCATTAGAAGCAAGGACTGCTCCCATGATCGTGGCTTTGTTTTCTTTACACCACTTGCCAATTACAGCCCCTACCATGGTGGTGGTAGTCCAGGCCAATCCCATTCCCAGCAGGCATCCGCTTATGTAGAAATAAATCACATTGGTACCAATCACACGCAGAAAACAGGAACCAACCAGTGACAAAACCCCCGCACAAATAAGCTTTTTGGTGCCAAACTTCTGTACCAGCGCCCCGAAAAAGATATTTACAACGGCAGTAGTCACATAACGACAGCTATTGCCAATCGAAAAAACACCTCTTTTAATCTCTAACGCTTCCGTAATAGCCAACGTGTATATACTTGCATTGGAACTGCAAAAGCCCAGGCAGGTAAATACCATCAAAAAACAAAGTACTACAATAACCCATTTGTAATCAAAAACATGTTGTTTGCGTTTCATGGATAATCCTCCTTAACCTTTCGATTATCCTTTTTATACCATGTTTTTTTAGAAAATAAAATTATCGATTTCTTTGACTGAGTTAACGAAAACTTAAGACTTCCCTATTGTTAGTCCGGATGATAAAAACCATCCACAAAATTTTTAAATAATAATTCCTTTTCGGTTAATGGTCTGTTTTTACGCCAGTAAAGGCGAAATACCCAGGGATTTGCATTGGCAATGGGAACATACCTAAGATTACAAGGGGGTTCCAAGGAACTGATATGTTGAGAGGTAAAGGAAATACCCAACCCTTCCTGGGCCATACGCCGATAAATCAGATAAGGGAATGTATCCCCATATGGCATCGGCATATTATTGTCTTCAAACAACCTGCTTAACCGTTCATACATGGTAAGTCCGGGCGTAGGATAACATAGAGTTTCCTTTTCCAAAAGTCTGATATCCAAACTCTCATATTGCGCCAAAGGATGATCGGGGTGAATCATTGCAACCAAGCGATCTTCAAAAAGCACGATACTGTCCAATTCCTGTGTATAAGAAGGAGGCACATCCTTCTCTTCCGCCATCAGAAAAGAATGCTGGGGATGCAGGCCGGTCTGTTCCAACTGAAAACGCCTCATGTTGGTGACAGACAAAGTAAAATGGGAATATTCCACATAAAAGGCTGTAATCAGATCCGTCCACATATTAGAAGTAGTAGTAGCAATTGATATATGATTCTGCTGTAACATTATACTTTGATCAATTTCATAACGGGCAAAATCCAGCGTGGTAAAAACCTGATTGGCATATTTCAAAAATATTTCACCCTGTTTATTTAATTCAAGGTGATTATTGGTCCTGTCAAACAACTTGGTGCCCAGCTCTTTCTCCAGACGCGATATTGACGCGCTTAAGGCAGGTGCAGATATAAATAATGCTTCTGCTGCTGCGGAGAGCTTCCCGGTTTCTGCCACAGCTTTAAAATATTTTAACTGTAATAATTCCATGTTTCGTTTCCTCTTTAAAATAATACCTCTCAAGTAGTCAGAAGCAATCATCACAAACTACTTAAGAGGTATTTTCATAGTGTTAGGAAAACGGTCTGAACCTTATTTCCTACTCAGATATTCAATGATCTTATCATAATTATTCGGATTATGAGGGAATGTACAACCTGTGCACACTTTGATAGTGCTTCCTCCATACTCCACGTATTCAGGCTTGCCGGGGCAATCCTTCAGATGATAGAGAGGGCAGTAACAAAACAAACAGTTGAATTCCTCCACGCCTTTATGACAGGGGTAATATTGACACTCTTTATTTTCAAAAAAACGGTATGAATTCGTCATTACTACACCTTCCCTTTTGCTAATCTGTTAATACCATTCTCTTTGTGAGCTTATGCCTGCTTAGCAGCACGACGTGCTTTGCGCATAGCCATAATGCGGTTCATTTCATTGTAAACGATCATGTAGCCTTCATCTACGCCCATACCGGGTTTTGCCAGCATCTGAACGGGCTTGGTTGCCATAGCACAGTGTACGCACACCTGAGCACTGCGGTCGGTCTCGTTACAAGTACCTCCCTGATAAGCTCCGATGCCTTTTTCCTTACAGTAAAGAACTGCCTCGATGGTATTGTTGATACCGCCCAGATCGGGAGTCTTGATCTGTACCATGTGTCCTGCCTTGTTGTCTGCAAAGAGTTTGATATCTTCTAAGGTGTTACACCATTCGTCAGCAACCAGCTCTACGTCACATCCGCGCTCATCCAGTTCTTTGGTAAGGCCGGCAAGAGCGATCATCTGGGTCTCGCGGTCGCAGTCACAGTCCATGGGGCCTTCAATACGAAGCTTGAAGGGCTTTGCGATCTTGCCCAGTTCTTCGATGTAATCAGCCATTTCTTTATAGTTATTGTTACCGAAAGCAGCGCCGATGGTGCCGTATACATCCATGTGCATTACAGGAGCGTAGGAATCATCGGTACGGTTTGACAGAATACGGTCACGCAGCCATGCTACATACTCAGCCAGCTTTTCACCCTTGCGGCCAAGCTTGGTATCTACGTTGTTGATCAGGGCGTGAGGCAATACCTGAGCACCTTTGATGATCATTTTATCTGCATTGTCGTAACGGTCATCACCGGACTGAGTGAAGATAGCGATGGGCTCCTCTGAAACGGTGCAGCCATATTCATCAGCTACTACCTCGCACATCATACGACCGGTTGCTTTGGCAACAGCATCCAGGATAGCCTGGGATACACCGTAGCGGATAGCGGTATGAAGACGCTTGCCTTCCACCTGAATGGCTTCCATCATAGCACACAGGCCACGGAAGTCATCAGCTTCCTTGCCAACCAGCTCGGGTTTAATGTAAGTTTCAATAACAGGGATAAATTCCGCTGCCAGGAACAGGGGATCACGTCCGCCTGCACCGGAATACTGTACTGCTGCACAGTCACCGTAGGCAATCTGTCCGTCCTCGAGAACGATCATTACGGAGATGGATTCTCCGGCCTGACGTACGGAGCGGAAACCTTCTGTTACAGGTGTACCCACATAGAACACACCGTCATGACCGGCGCCTTGTTTGATAGCACGCTGATCGTCAAAATAGAAGCCGGTACGGCCG
>JAFYSG010000022.1 GCA_017559435.1 Lachnospiraceae bacterium | reverse complement strand
TACGGCATATTATGCTCCTGCATAAATGGATAATTTGGAGAAAGCGTTTAATATACGCTTTCTTTTTTCTCTCTTTCCAAATTATTGAATTGCAGAAAATCTTAAAAATAGTTGAAATATTATTTCATATATGCTAGTATAATTATAGACCGTAGGAAGGCGTGGGTAATGCCCGAATCCAAATATTCCATTGGCGGGATTAAGAATGGTATATCCATTCTTTTTTTTCTATGAAAGAAGGTGTTACGAATGCCAAATGATGAATTACCAATAGATTTGGAAAATCAGATTGTTCTGATGAAGAAATATGTGAATTTTCGGCAGAGGAAGAAGATGAGAGATTTTCTTGGATATGCAGGATACTTTAGAGCAAGTCGTTACGGGAAATATCTTTTAACACAGGTCAATGTATTCGGAAGTAAAGCAGATACTAAATTTTTCTTTGAACTTTATGATTTTGATGTGCAACTAAGATTGCTGTTGTTTAAGTATTGCAAGAAGGCAGAGGTTTATTTTAAGAGTGCGATTGCAAATGCTGTTTCGCTAAAGACCGGGGATGCAGGGTTTTATCTGGATATGCAATATTACACTCCTACCAAGAGCGAGAAGGATAAAAAGACCAGAAATAAAAATGTATCATTCTTTCATACAAAGTTCTTTGTCAGTTTAACAAGTGAAGAAGAAAAACTGAGAAGAGATGTAGTAAAACATCCGGAATTGAAGGAGTACCGAAGGGGTGGAACACGTCAAAATAATGTATTACCTGTTTGGGCGGCATTTTCGTATTTTGAAATGGGAACCATAGTAATGCTATATTCGTATCTGCGCGGTGATTTGCGAAAGGAAGTATTGGATTATACATATCCCGGTACTAATTATAAAAAAGAAGTAACAAAGCAGATGGACACATGGCTGGATGCGGTAAGAAATCTTAGAAATTACTGTGCTCATCATTCTATGGTGGTAGGTATGACTTCTTCCGTAGTAATACCGGATAATAGAGACGGCGCAGATGTCCTTTCGGATAATACAAATCTATATTCAAGATTGTATGCATTAAAAAAAATATTACCACAAAAGGATGCTGATATGTTGGCAAATGATTTAGATAAACTTATATCCAAGACAAAATTGGATGTATATAAGATGCGCATTTTGCCGGCAAACTGGAAAGAATTATATGATAGAACATTGTCCTTGTAGGGATAATAAATTTGTTTGTGAATATAATAAAAATGACCGTAGGGAGGCCTGGGTAATGCCTGAATCCAAATATTCCATTGGCGGGTAGGCAGCTACGAAATTAGCTGCCTATTAAGTATATTATTAAGAACCATGCCTTACAGCATGGTTCTTCTCAATTCTTCATTACTCTTCGCACTCAGATAAGCCGGTGCAATATCAAATACGGTCTTGCAGCCGCTCAAGCCTTCCTTCGCCAGGCGATAAGCAGCTCTTGCGTAAGCTACGATGACACTGGCGGTAAATTCGGGATTGGAATCCAGCTTCAGGCGGTACTCGATCAGGTGCTTGTTCTCCCCTTCCCAGCCGGTACGTCCGGTGCGGATCACGAAGCCGCCGTGGGGGATGCCGCTATGCTCAGCTTTTAATTCCTCCTCACTGATAAAGTGAACGGTGGTATCGTAATCAGCGAAGTAATTGGGCATGGTCTTGATGGTCTCTTCCACCAGTGCTGCATCAGCACCCTCTTCCAGTACTACAAAGCACTCTCTGGTGTGCTTCTGTCTGGTGGTCAGCTCCGGATCAGAACCACTTCTGACAGCTTCCAGGGCGGCTTCCACAGGGATGGTATACTGTCTGGCATCCTTCACACCTTCGATTCGGCGGATAGCGTCGGAATGTCCCTGGCTTACGCCCTTGCCCCAGAAGGTATAGTCGCTGCCATCCGGAAGGATTGCGCTTGCATACATTCTGTTTAAGGAAAACATACCCGGATCCCAGCCCACGGAGATAATGCCCACATGGCCGTTTTCAGTGGCAGCAGCATCCACATTGGCAAAATGCTCCGGAATCTTTGCATGGGTGTCAAAGCTGTCCACCACGTTGAACATCTTGGCAAAGGCCGGTGTCTGCCGGGGCAGATCCGTGGCACTTCCGCCACACAGGATCAGCACATCGATTTTGTCCTGCCATGTAGCGGCTTCTTCCACTTTCAGCACAGCAGCACTTTCAGTCAGAATCTTTACACTATTCGGGTCTCTTCGGGTAAATACTGCAACCAGCTCCATGTCCGGATTCTGCTTTACAGCGCACTCTACGCCTCGGCCCAGATTTCCATATCCTAAGATACCTATTCTAATACTCATAAGTATTCTCCTCTCATAATCGTTTCACTGATTAAAATCACCGTTATAGTTTACCACTTTACTGCTATAAAGTGCAAGGGTTTTTCTAAATTTTTTAAAAATCATAGTCACGAAGCCGATCAGGCTTCTTCTTACGTCTTCTGCGTCGGTTCCGGGCTTGTCTTGCCCGAACTCTGTTGTCCTGCATCCGGCGTTCTCTTGTGGTCATATAAGAAGAGGAGTGGTCGGCTGATCTGGATCTTCTGCGCCTCGCAGCCTTACGCCTTGCTGACCTTCTACTGTTAAAGAATCCCGAATTTCTTTTGACAAACAGAATGGCAAGGAACACTACCCCCAGCACTACTGTGGTCAAAAGAACAAGTCCTGCGATTTTTAGCACATTTACGAACACCACTGGTGTATCTGCCGGTTTTTCCTCAGGTGATTCCTCTGTGGGGTGCATGGGTGCGTCAAATGTAAAGGAATTCTCTGTATTTTCCACGAAATCCACGGAAACAGTACCTACCTCCACACCGTTCCAGGTATAGGTGATCAACGCAGCCTGGTTCTCTTCCTCGGTATCATAAGAAATAGTAGAGGTGGTCTCTGCAAAGGTTGCATGGATGGGTAACACTAGAAAATCTTCAGTATTTAGGGTCAGCAGTGGTTTGGAACTGCCAAATACATCATGGTCACTGTAAAACAGTCCGGTGCTGTCAATATGATACTTGGTCTCCGATTGTGCCACATTTACCTTGGTAAAATTGCCAAAGCCATAATCGAACAATGCGATGGTATCATCATAGTGGGCAGAGGAGGAATCTTTCAAGACCACACAGATCAGCTTCAGCCCATTTTTCTCCGCACAGGATACCAGGCAGTTGCGGGCGGCATCTGTGTAACCGGTCTTACTGCCTACCAGATAGGGATAGGCTTTCTTTTGACCGGGAAGCAACTGATTCTTGGTATGCTCGATAATATGATCCGGCTGCATATCCGAAGGCTTAATCTCCAGCTTCGTAGCCCGGGACTTCTTGGCCAGCATCTCATTGTCAAAAAAGGCTCTGGCGATCAAGGCCAAATCATACGCTGTGGTATAATGGTTCTCGTCAGGCAGGCCGTTAGGGTTCACGAAATTCGAGTTTTGACAGCCCAGTTCTTTGGCACGCTCATTCATGATGGGAGCAAAATCCTTCCAGTTGGTGCCGGAGATATGTTCTCCCACCGCAAAGGACACTTCATTGGCCGAACGGACCAGAATGGCATTCAGTGCATCCTCCATAGTGATGGATTCTCCCTTATCCAGAGCGATGTGGTTACTGCCTCTGGGTGTGTCGTACACTGCGCTATGGGATATAGTCACCATTTCGGTGAGCTCACACCTCTCCGCTGCGATCAGACATGTCAAAAGCTTCGTGGTGCTGGCAGGGTATTCCTGTTTATGAATATTCTTGGCATATAGAATGGTACCTGTCTCAGCCTCCATCAGGATCGCCGCCTCAGCAGTCACCACCGGTCCTCTGGGCCAGCCCTGGACCAGATTGCTGTCGATGGTCATAGTCCGCTGGGCTTCCAGCAGCTGATCATAAGTGTCTGCCCTGACTGTCAGAGGGGTGCTCAAAGCTACCGCAGCTGCCATGACCAGACTGCCGATACGCACCTTGTTTTTAGATGATCTTTTATGTGATAAAACTTGAAAAATCCACATAGCTTAACCTTTCAATAAAAATTCATTTTCCAGAATATTTTAACATATGCATCCCCAAAAGTACAGTTGCTTTTTTGCTATAAATATGCTAACATTTGATTGATTTATATTTATCAAAAAAAGCATAGGGAAGAGAGGAAAGGAATACATTATGAGATTAAGAAATATCACCGGTTCTCGCGAGGTTATCGCTGACAGCCGTTACGTAATACATGAAGAAGATTGGAATCCGGGCAGCTGGCAGGGGATATTTGGCAACGCCAACCCGATCAGGATCGAGATCGGCATGGGAAAGGGTCAGTTCATCCACGCCCTTGCAAAATTGCACCCCGAGATTAATTACGTAGGAATCGAGAAATATTCCAGCGTGTTACTTAGGGCCATTCAGAAGATGGAGGAAGAGGAGCTGCCCAACTTAAAGTTCGTCCGCATGGATGCAGAGGATATCTTGAAAGTATTCGGTCCCGGTGAAGTGGACCGCATTTATCTGAACTTTTCAGACCCCTGGCCAAAGGACAGGCATGCTAAGAGGCGTCTGCCCTCCGAAGCATTCTTGAGAAGATACGATGTGATTCTGAAAAAAGATGGTCAGCTGGAGTTCAAGACAGACAACCGACCGCTTTTTGACTTTGCCGTGGAAGAGCTGGAGCCGGCAGGCTGGAAGGCGGATGTGATCACTTACGATCTGCATGCGGATGAGAAGCTGATGGAAGGCAATGTGATGACCGAATACGAAGAGAAATTCTCTTCCATGGGGAATCCTATCTGTAAGTACATTATCAGGCGTTAAAGATGAATTAAGGACATCTTTCGAAAGGAGACAAAAGAGATGCTGGACGTAGTTATTTTTTTAGTCGTGGGATTCTTATGTTTCTCACAGGGCATTAAGACCTATCAGATGGAGGAACAGAACAAGGTTTTCAGTAAATATCCTATCAGGGTTACAGATGTAAAGAAATACAACCAGTTTTGTGGTAAACTGATGATTGGTTTTGGTGTGGTGGCAGAACTTACATTAATAGCCATGACGCTCTTCGATGGCTGGATCAGTATGGCGATGGGACTTTTCATTATTGTAGAAGCTTTCGTTCTTATGAAAATTTACCGCAATGGCGAGAAGAAATTTATAAAGAAATAAACAGTTGTGATATTTCGGAAGAAAACTGTCGCCTGCAAGCCTGCACCTTTGCCGGTAAGGCTTGCAGACGACAGTTTTGTGTTAGAGACTGTTATAAAAGGGTTCATTGGAAGGGATATAAAAGGATGAATAAGAGAGATTGCATAAAGGGGCTGTTGGCAAGTTTTGTGCTTTGTATATTGATTATGACAGGTTGTGGAGATGATGTAAACGTTAGTATACCGTTGATTACGGTGGAACAGTTGGAGTCGGATGAGACGAAGCAGAAAGTTTCCGAAGAATCCCCGCACCAGACCTTAGACGAGACACAACATGGTCAGAAAGAAGATGCTGAAGGATTGGTAGGTGGTACGGAACCGGAAGAAATCAGCATTACCATATCTGCTGCCGGCGATGTGACATTGGGCAATTATAAGGATCAGGAATATAGTTACTCTTTCAGACAGACTTACGAGCAGACAGAGGATAAGAATTATTTCTTTGCCAATGTGGCTGATATATTTAAAGCAGATGATTTTACGATTGTGAATCTGGAAGGTGCACTTACGCTCTCTGAAGAATATGCAGAAGGCCGGACGTATAATATCAAGGGAGATCCGGAGTATGCATTTATGCTGCGAGATGCGTCTGTAGAGGCTGTGAGCATGGCCAACAATCATCGTCTGGATTATGGAGAGGATGGAAGTAAGGACACGGTAGCTGCGTTGGAGGCGGCAGATATTCTGTATGCTTACGATCGTAACCTGGGAATCTGTGAGGTGGAAGGAATTCGGATCGGCTGGGTCTCTGTGAATGAAGTCTCACAAGGGAAAAATGTAGAGAAATACCTGGAAGAAGGAATAAAACAGTTAAAGAAAAATGGAGCAGATTTGATTCTGGCTTGCTGTCACTGGGGAATTGAGAGGGATAATTATCCGGAAGAGTATCAGAAGGAGTTAGGCAGAAAATGCATTGACTGGGGCGCTGATCTGGTCATTGGGCACCATCCTCATGTACTGCAGGGGATTGATCAGTATCAGGGTAAGTATATTGTATACAGTCTGGGGAATTTCTGTTTTGGAGCCAATCGTAATCCCAGCGATAAGGATACGATGATCTTTCAGCAGACCTTTACATTCCGGGAAGAGCCGGTGGAAGCAGATGCAGAAGGGGTATCCTACCGGCTGGTGCAGCCCGGCGAAGCCCGCATCATTCCTTGCTCCGTCAGTTCCGTGACCAACCGTAACAATTACCAGCCCACACCCCTTGGCGGTGAAAATTGGCAGAGAGTCATCGGGCGAATCAATGAGTACAGTCAGGAATTTAGCGTCGGAGCCGATGGAGAGGGAGTGCTAAGCTGCCAAAATGTTGTTTCGTGAGATTGGAGGGTTATAATGAAAGCGGCAATTCTTGCAAAGTTCGCAGAGGTTTTTGGTGACAATGAGGGTACCCGGGCCTATTTTGCCCCGGGCCGTGTGAATATGATCGGTGAACATACGGACTATAACGGCGGTCATGTGTTCCCCTGTGCGCTGACTATGGGTACTTACGGTGTGGCACGTAAGAGAAACGATCAAACGCTTAGGTTTTATTCCATAAATTTTGAACAGTTGGGTATTATTGAGTCTTCTCTTGAGGATCTGAAACCTTACAAGGAGGCCAATTGGACCAATTATCCCAAGGGGATCATATGGGCGTTGGGACAGAGGGGTATGGAGCTACCCGTTGGCTTGGATCTTTTGTTATATGGTAATATCCCCAATGGTTCCGGACTGTCATCTTCTGCATCTGTGGAGGTGCTGACCGGGTACATTTTGAGAGATATGTTCGGATTTGATGTGACGAATCAGGATCTGGCGTTGATCGGGCAGTTTTCGGAGAATCAGTTTAATGGGGTGAATTGTGGCATCATGGATCAGTTTGCCATCGCCATGGGCAAGGAAGGGCATGGGATCTTTCTGGACACGGCAGACCTTTCTTTTACATATGCACCCATCAAGCTTCAAGATGCCAAGATTGTCATTGCCAGCAGTAATAAGAAGCGGGGCTTAGGGGATTCCAAATACAACCGGCGCCGCAGTGAGTGTGAAACTGCATTGGCAGATCTTCAGAAGGTGGTGGATATCAAATCCCTTGGCGAGCTGTCAGAGGAAGCTTTTGAACAGTACAAGTATGCCATTCAGAGTGATGTTTGCAGAAAGCGTGCAAAGCATGCTGTGTATGAAAATCAACGGACCATTCATGCGGTGGAAGCTTTGCAGAACAACGATGTGAAACTGTTTGGACAGCTGATGAATGCTTCCCACGTATCTCTGCGTGACGATTATGAAGTGACCGGAATTGAGCTGGATACACTGGTAGAGGAGGCTTGGAAGGTAGAAGGAGTCATCGGTTCCCGTATGACCGGCGCAGGCTTTGGCGGATGTACGGTGAGTATCGTGAAGAATGATGTGATTGATACTTTTATTGACAGTGTGGGTAAGGCTTATGCGGCTAAGATTGGGTATGCGGCAGACTTTTATGTGGTAGAGATTGGTGACGGCCCACGCATGCTGTGATGGGGATCAACGTCAAACCTTACACAATTCCCATAAAAAATTCCACCACGATGACCACGATCAACACCAGTGCGGAAAATTGTTTATTATAGCATAAAAGAGGCGGTTTGTCATTCACCAATTTGTTGAATGACAAACCGTTTCTTTTATGCTATGATGGTTGCATGAGACCGGTATCATACATATCTGTTTTCGAAATGGGTAGTTCGCCTGATTCCCCGGACAGAGTACAACAAAAGAAGCTTTTGAAAACTGCATGGAAAAGGTAATTATAGTATTGCCATTTTTAGATTAAACGTGTACAATTAAAGGAGAAAAAATATGGAGAAACTTCAGGATTTAACACTGTTAAACAAATTTTTATTTGACCAGACAATGGACATACCCGAGGCACAGGAGGCGACGCTGCAGATTGTTCTGCAGGATGAAGAGATTAGGTTAATGACCCCTTCACAGACGGAGAAAGAGATACGAACAATGCCGTGGTTGCGTTCCATTAGGTTGGATGTCTTTTCAGTAGATCAGAATAGCGTGGTGTATAATACAGAGGTGCAGGCCGAGAAGAAGAGTGATCTGGTGAAGAGAAGTCGATATTATCAGGGGCTTATAGATTCCTCACTTCTGGAACCGGGGTGTATCAGTTTTAATCAGTTGAATGACGCTTATGTGATCATGATCATGCCCTTTGATCTGTTCGGTCTTGGGAAATACAGGTATACGTTCCGAACTTATTGTGAAGAGGATAAGAATCTGGAGCTTCAGGATGGGGCGGTTCGTATCTTCCTGAACACGAAAGGAGTCAACGATCAAGAGGTAAGTAAGGAACTGATAGATTTTCTGCATTATGTAGAGAAGACGGATGATAAGTCTGCGGAGACTGCTGACAGTGAGAGGATTCGGAAGATTCATGAATGTGTGAAGCGGATCAAGTCCAGCGAAGAGATGGGAGTGAAGTATATGCAGGCGTGGGAAGAGAAGATCATGGAGCGAGAGAAGGGCAGAGCAGAGGGCAAAGAAGAAGGCAAAGAAGAAGGCAGAGCAGAAGGTAAAGTTGCCGGCAGAGCAGAAGCAATACTGGAAATTTTAGAAGAGTATGGCAAAGTGCCTGATGAGTTGTGTGATCGTATTTTAGCGCAACGTAGTCTTGAGATTTTAAAGGAATGGTTAAAGGTTGCTAATAAAGTGGGCAGTGTAGAAGAATTTCTTGAAAAAGCAAGATAAGGAAGGTTTAGATGAAGTTTTTGTTGTGTGCGTTAAACGCCAAATATATACATTCTAACCCGGCAGTCTATAGCTTGCGGGCTTATGCGGGGGAACAGCTATGTTCCCATGTGGAAATCGCCGAGTATACCATCAATCAGCAAAGAGGAGAGATACTGGCTGATATTTACAGAAGGCAGCCGGATGCCATCGGGTTCTCCTGTTATATCTGGAACTGGGCAATGATCAGGGAGTTGATCGTGGAGGTTAAGAAGGTTCTTCCGGAGGCTGATATCTGGCTGGGAGGTCCTGAGGTGACCTATGATGCACAGCAGGTTTTGGTACAGTATCCCCAACTGAAAGGTGTGATGATCGGAGAGGGAGAGGAAACTTTTCAGGAGCTGATTAGGTATTATGTGAATCGAGAGCGTGAATCATTAGGGACTGCAGAACTAGTGGTTGGATGCAGGGAGTTACAGCAGATTGCAGGCTTGTGCTTGTCTGACGGTTACACGCCTGTCCGTCCGCTTACAGACATGAGCAGTCTTCCTTTTCTTTATGAGGATCTGAAGGAATTTCACAATCGGATCATTTATTATGAATCAAGCAGAGGCTGTCCTTATCGCTGTAGTTATTGTCTGTCCTCTATTGATAAGAAAGTAAGGCTTCGGGATATAGAGATTGTAAAAAGAGAACTGCAATTTTTTCTGGACGGGAAGGTGCCCCAGGTGAAATTTGTGGACAGAACCTTTAACTGTAATCACGACCATGCCATGGCGATCTGGAGTTATATTCTGGAGCATGACAATGGTGTGACCAACTTCCACTTTGAAATCTCCGCAGATATTCTGCGACAAGATGAGATTGCGTTGCTTCGCCGTATGCGGCCGGGGCTGATTCAATTGGAGATAGGGGTGCAGTCGGCAAATGTTGAGACCCTTCGGTCAATTAATCGTGTCATGAATCTGGAGAAACTGGAACAGATCGTGGCGTCTATCAGGGAAGGGAACAATATTCATCAGCATCTGGATCTGATCGCCGGTCTGCCTTTTGAGGATTATGCAAGCTTTGGGCGGTCTTTTGACCGGGTGTATGGGATGGGACCCCAGCAGCTGCAGTTAGGTTTCCTGAAGGTGCTTAAGGGATCTGAAATGCAGGAGAGAGTTAAAGAATTTGGCATTTGTTATCAGAGTACGCCGCCTTATGAGGTGTTGTATACAAAATGGCTTAGTTATGGTGATGTGCTAAAGTTGAAGGGCATTGAGGAGATGGTGGAGATTTATTATAACAGTAATCAATTCACCTATACCATTGCATTCCTGGAGAAGGCATTCTCTTCTGCTTTTGCCATGTATGAAGCGTTGGCGGCGTTTTATGTGGAGCAGGGGTATGTGACCAATAGTCCTGCCAGAGTATACCGGTATCAGGTGCTTTATGATTTTGTGGGGAAGGTGGATCCGGCATATGCGGATGTGTATCGGGAACTTTTGACATTTGATCTGTATCTCAGGGAGAATGTGAAGAGCAGACCGGAGTGGGTGGTGGAACTTCAACCTTATAAAGAGCAGATTCGCAGATTTTATCAGGAAGAAGAGGATACCAGGAAGTACCTGCCGGGGTA
>JAFYSG010000021.1 GCA_017559435.1 Lachnospiraceae bacterium | reverse complement strand
GTATCCGCATTCAGATAAAACTCATACCCTCTGCGCAAGTAATTACGCATCATCCTCTCCGAAGTCCGAAACTGATTGGTATACACAAAGGCAAAGGTCAGCTTTTGCTGAATAAACAAGAAAGCATTCTTTACCACAAAAACCATGATCATGGCTACCATGATCAAAATCATAAACTTCTCCTTAGATCCTCCACCAAACAGCCTATAAAAATAATTCAAAATCTCATTACTCTCTATGGCACTACTGTCCATGATCGTGCTCATCACCGGCACAATAATCCCCACACCGGCCGTCTGTAACGCAGCCCCGATCACCATCAGCACAATCAAACCCGCCATAGTCCGCTTCTGTTTCTTATCCAATAACACACTTAACTTCTTCAGTATCTGTTGCATATATCTATAACCTAACCTTTTCTAAATCTGCTCATTCTGCCGATGGATCAACGGATCTTCATATTTATCCATAAAGTCTTCGCCAAGGCGCACCATCTCATCTGCAAACTGTATCGCCTTGATCTCTGTCAGCACTGCCACCACCTTCTTAAACCGTAAACCCGGGAAGAAATTCAACATTTCCATAGGTACTGTGGCATCAAACTGCGGATACTCTGCAAACAACGTCCGATAATCCAGATAGTCTCTGGGGTGGGGTTTTAGGAAAATAGTACCCTCCGGCTCATACATTTCAATGATATCCCGGAAAATCCGTTCTCTCACATCCATGGTACACAATGGATCTGTCAGAATCAGGATCTTATCTCCCACCCTGCAGCTTTCCGTAATCTGTTCCTTCAGGCGATCCATATCCCGAATAAAAGCTTTCAAAATCAAAGCCTTGTCATCTTCCGTCAATCGATCTACCAATTCCTGTCTGGACTGTTCAATATACTGAGCACAAGGATATTTGATCACGGAAATATCATTTACTTCCATGTCAATGCAATACTTGCCATAACCATTCTGCACAAAGATCAGATTCAGTTTTCTGGACAAAAAAGCTTTTAGACCAAAATTCCCCCGGTTATCATATCTTGCCGCATCATAATTCTTCAGACAGTTCAAACCATCCTCCAAAGCATGATAATATATTTTATTCTGATTCAGGTAATATCCGATGGGATCGGAATCACAATACACATAAATCTCCTTATATTCTTTGAAGTTCACAGGAATATAGGGCTCCTGCAGCTTTGCATACAACCTGGTAAACTTCATGCGGTACAACAGATTGCCGATGAGATTCCCGGTTCCCTTCTTCCATTTGGCAAGCTCCGGAAAGAAGTCATCTCTCTTCTCATCAAACTCCACCACTTCCTCGAAAAGCCCCGTACTCTCCACACGCTCCTTCAGCTTTTCAAAATTGTTGGAAAGCTTGCTGAGTACCAGAGTGGCACCGCCTTCCCGCCCTTTACTTCGAAGCTTAAGTTCCTTCAAAAAAGTCACATATACATGATAGTACGTATGACACACATAGATTCTATCCTTCATCAGATGTAACTTCCTCCGTTCATGATTCCTACAAAATAGATGACTCCACAGATCAGATGCAGCCAAAATGCACCCCACTGCAGCGTAAGCACACCGCTCTTTTGCTTTTTCTTAAGTGTATTCTCTAACAAAATAACTGTACTCATGACAAAGGCAAAGAACATGCCATACATATATCCCCAGGCAAAGTTCATATGCCACATTCTCCAGCCCTTTTCATACAAACAGGCTGCCAACAAAAAGTCTGCCACCATCATGACCCAGGTGAAACAATAACCCAAATTATATTTCAACTGTGGCAGATTACACAAAAGCACCACAAGAGGGAATGCCATACCCAGAAGCACTGACAACCACACACGATCTGCACAGCTATGCCAGGCCTCCAGCCAGCCAAAACCAATTCCCAGTTCTGTCCCTGTGGCATCTGCTCCCGTAAAGACACCGCTGTACTGATATAACAAGTCCAAAAGTGTGGGCACCACTGCCAGTGCCATCCACAGATACCGTTTCCACTCAGCTATGCCCTGCCTAAGCCAGAGCCCCAGCACCACAATCCCTGCAGCCACCCCAAACCCTAACGTAAAACTGGGCTTTGTCATGGTAGTCAACAATAAGCTTACGCCAAATACCAGGTACTGCTTCCATACATTTCTATTATCCACCTTTGTGCGCAAACCGTCAAGTAATTCCAGAAAAGAGAAGAAACTGATGACCGAAAATCCTCTTGCCGACAGATAAGTGGCATTGTGAAAGGGATTGGGGGAAAAGACGCCCTTATAGCGGTATACTTCTTCTCCTCCTGCAAAAGGCCAAAACAACATGGACACGAACAAACATGTAAACAAAAGCACAGTGAACCGAATCTTTGTCCTGCCTTGTTCCTTGTCCGCATCTCTATATATATGCCGTCTGTCTATATAACGATCTCCATACACCTTCAGCGCAAGGGGTGTCAAGGCATTCAATCCGGTCACGGCAAAGGCAACCGCCATCTGTGGCCGAAGTACAAATGCAAACATTTGCGCCACCCAGAACATCAGCGGATAAGCATATGGGTTGCCTGTATCCACCCCTTGAATATACAGAACGTAGGACTTCATATCTGATTCATATCCGCCTGCATAATTCACTGTCTGACGATGAAATAACAGGAGCATCAAAGCACAGTATGCTCCCCAGAGAATTACAAACAGGGCATAGTCCACATATTTCTCTTTCTTTTCCTTCTTCACAAGCTGCTTCATTCACGACGCTCTCCTATTTTACGCTTTTTCCACACTTTTGCTGCCACCCAGCCCATCACTGCAATAAGGGAAATCACTTCTGATGCCTGCCAATACCAGGGTTCTTTAAAGTATACATGCACGTTTCCTTTAAAGCCACCCGGTATCTTCACCCGCACACAGCGGTTTTCGTTATCCATCACTTCCAGTTCCTCGCCGTCACCGGTCTGTGCCGCATACTCTTTATAGTTCAGCAACGCCACATCTACATACCCTTCCTGCTGTGCGCTGCTGTGGCAGGTAAAATAAACATCTAAGTATTCTTTGTTATATTCACCGACAGTGACCCCTTCAGATGAGTACGGTTCATGGTAAGTAAGAAGCCCTGCATCTGTTCCGTAAGGAAGATACTCTGCACCTGACAGATATCCGGTACCCATTCCCTTTTCATCATACAGTTTCAGCTCGCCTGCTCCCAGCACAATGCTGTCCATATAAAATACCGCCGTCACAACTGCAATCACTGCGCCTGCTACCTGATACAATCTTCCTTTTGTGATCATGGTATTCAGGCCGGTCTTGTGGTTTGCCACTTCCATGTGGTTCTGCCAGTGCAGCCACACTGCCGCTGCTCCAGCCGTCATAGTCAGGAAAAGTGTTGCCATCATCAGAAAACGGTTAGGGTACTGAATACTGGACACCAGGCTTTGTGTGATCTGATTGAGAAACTGAATCTGTGTCCATGGGAAAATGCTCAGGCTCATGACCATAGCCAGAATCCCCAGCACAGCCGTAAGCTTCCCGGCTCCAATCTGCGTCTCCACACCGGTGGTCTCTGTTACATCGGCCGTCTCTGCCACACCAGCTCCGGCACCACTGCTGTTCTTGCGATTCCACAACCACAGAAACAGGAACACAAGTAATCCAAAGGTCATGGCAATCCCTACGCCCATGGCCTCCACCTGTATCAGCCCTTCTGTCACCAGATCTCTGGAGACGCCTCTTTGGAAGAAGCTAAAAAACAACTGCGCGATCATCAGCCCCTTATCCTGCATAGTTCTGGCTGACACATGATGAATCACCATATCCATATTTATCATATAATCCAGAAACGGCACCACAAACCAGGCATTCAACACACAGACTGCGACCATCGCCTTCAAAAAGGACAAAATAACCTGTTTTTGTAAAGTTTTTCGGATCAGGATCAAGCAAGTCAGGGCCAGAAAACCCACTACCAGCTCACAGCTGAGCACATGGCACTGCACCAGTCCGCTCATACCCACGGCCAGAACAGCCCAGTATCTGTTCTTCCCTGCAGCCGCTTCCGTATAAATGCCATACACCGCGTACAAGATCAACGGTAAGAAGACCATAGCCTGTACTTCACCGATGGCACTCCAACTATACATTTTATACAATCTGTAAATAGACAGTGTATACAATGCACTGCAAAACAGTCCGATCATTTTATGTTTGAAAATTTTGTCAAAGCTATAATATGACACCAGGCAGGTTACCACATTCAGCACAAACAAAAACCACATCCAGCTTCCCTGCAGTGTAAAACCGATCATCCGCATAAAAGCAGGAATATATAAAAACAATTCTCCGTAACAAATAGAAGAAGCATACCCGTTTCCAAAGAGCCAGCTGGGATCTATCCTTACAGGAAACTGTCCCGACAAAAAGCCATCCTTGATATTGCCCACCCGAAGCAGGTGATACGTAATATCAGAGCCTCCATACAAATGATCATTTCCCAAAGGAATCGAGCTAAGCAGTATGATAGCGCCCAAGCCAAGCATCACTTTACGTGTTTCTTTGCAAATACCATACTGCTTATCATACAGCCGTGCAAGCACCAGCAAATCCACAAGGATACTGCCCACCAGTATCAGAAACATGGCACGGTACAGATCTCTATTGGTGCGAATGATCGTAAGTACACCAAGATCCATCTGACCGCCGCCATAGGAAACTGTCACAGCACACTCTGTATCAGGTGTACCTACCCATAGATCATAGTCTGTTCTTCCAAGTCCCTGATTCAGATGTTCTCCACTGCACAGGATGCTGCCCTGACTTGCCGGCACTTTCTCTACAATACTGAAATGGGTCATATCGCTGTCGCAGGCATAAGCAATCTGCACACGATAAATTCCCCGGGGCAAAACAATAGTCTGGGTAACAGCGTTACCACTTTCGTCTCGCTGCCACGCTTCTACCATCCGGGTATAAGACTTCTCCTGCCTACACAGGGCGATGACTCCCAGTACCAGAATCAATAGCGCCTCACAAGCCATCAGGATCAGTATGCTTTTATTTTTCCACCACTGCCACTTTTTCACGGCGTTTCCTCCTCACCTTATGCCCGATCTGCCACAGAACCACCGAAAGGGTCACCAGACTGATCACTTCCGCCACACGCCAATACCATAGACTGCCAAAGTACACTAAAATCGTCCCGCTGTAATTTGCCGGAAGAAGCACACGCACCACACTGTTGTCTCCCGCTTCCACCTCCAGCCGCTGACCGGTATCTGCATCTTTGGCCACATATCCTTTATAATAAAGAATGGGCAATTCTACATAACTTTCCTGATCCTTAATGCTTTGCACGGTAAGCTCCATATGAAGGGTATCTTGTCCCTTTATGCTTCCCGACATCTCTACACCCGCTCCCGGCATCACCAGATCACACTGCATCAGACTGATATCAGCCTGATAAGGCAGGTACTCACCGTTACTTACATAAATCGTTCCCATCGACTGTTTATTGTATACTCGGGCAAACCCTCTACTCTGAAGCTGCATATTGCTCTGGTAAGCGTTGAAAAACAGGCTCACCGCCACCAAAAGCACTGCCCACGATACGAAAACTTCCTTTTTGGGGTGTTGCTTCATATACAGCAGGAACACACAGGCCGTCACACTTGCAGACAAACTGGCCAGGGATAAAAACCGCCAGGGGAACTGAAGGCTAAGCGTCAACATCTGCGCAGCACCTTCCAAATGCTGTATCTGTGCCCATGGGAAAATATCCAGCACCAACACAAAGAACAGGCAGGTATACCAGAAGCTAAGTCTTCCCAATCCCCGATACTTGAATTCCTTCACCTTACCTGTCCACTCCAGATACAGCCAGCCAAGGAAGCCTATAAGCAGTGCCGCTCCTACGGAAAATGCTCCTGTATTGCCCATGCCGATACCTTCGATTTTCCCCTGGGTTCCCTGACCATAAAAGGAAAACAACAAATGCGTCAGATACAGGCCGTAATCCGACACCTCCTTGATCGTCATAGTCTCAGGATGCCCCACGTTAAATTTACCGGTCAGCATATAGTCCAGAAAAGGTACCAGATACCACAAGTTCAGCAAAAGCGTCACTACTACTGTCTTCACCAGCACAAGGAAAGTTTCCTTGCGGAATACTTTTTTGATCAACACCGCACACAAGATCAGAATAGCCAGCGCCAACATCTCACAGGTCAACACATGGGACTGGATAATCCCGGTAAGCCCCAGGGTCAGTACCATCCAGTTTTGACCATACTTCCTGTCATGAACATCCTCCGTAAAAATACGGTAGAAACCATAAAATACCAGCGGCAGGAACACCATGGCAAGAGACTCTCCCACAGCTGAACGCATGAACAGATTGTGCATCCTGTACGCACTTAAGGTATACATCACCGCACCCACACAACCGATCGCCCGGTCCTTACACACTCTTTTCAAACAATGATAAGCCACCAGGAGAGTAGCCAGATTGATCACCATATAGAACAGACAACAACTGGTTCTTACCGTAAAACCAAGGAGCCGGAAAACCATAGGTACCACCATAAACATATCACTGTAAAAAACAGACACTGCATACCCATAGCCTCTCAGCCAGTTTCCCTGAATCCTTACCGGAAACTGCCCGTCCTTCAAGCCACTGATCAATCCTTCTACTCGCAGCAGATGAAATCCCCAGTCGTCTCCCCACAAATTGTAATTGACCATGGCCGGAATACAGGAAAGGAGACCTGCAGCAACAAGCACGCCCCATACCACCTTTTGTTCCCTCGAAATACCATATCGACCATCGAAGGCCTGAAGAAAGAACAGTCCATTGATCAGTACACTTCCCAAAAATACTAAGAAAATCCAGATTCTGGCTGCACAGTTGGTTGTTACAATGGACAACTCATAAATCTCCAATTCACCGCTGCCACCATAGGTCACCTCCACCTTCGCCGTATCTGTGGACCGAAGTACCCACATCTGACATTCCTCTACATTATCTCCGGTATAGAGATTCACCACACCAAACAAAATGGTCCCTGTCTCATGCAGCGTATCGTAAGCATTCAACTGATTACCTTCTGCCGTAGCTTTATAATGAATCTCCACGTTGTAGATACCGGGGTTCAGCGAAATATTCTCCTGCCCGGGCAATATTTCCTGCCTCTTTTGGGGCAACATGAGTCCAGCCACACCGACCAGTAATAATATTACCTCCAGCGCAGCCAGTAAACGAAAACTATTCTTCTTCCAAACCATTTTCCAGAACATATTCTTTTCCTTTACTACTTACTGATATAAAGCAAATATTCACTCTCAAGCCACCAACTGTCCCTGATCGCTGTAATACTGTCCTCCATGGGCATCATATAAAGTAGGTTATTCATATAATACACTCCTGAAAACACATTCAGTGCGATCACAATACCAAGAAATGCTCCCAGAATCAGTTCTTTGTGTTCCCCATGCTTCTCTGTGGCCCATTCCTCCACACGTTGGCCCAATAAAGTCGCAAGAAATGCCAGCAATAAAATTGCGATCAGCAAAAAACGGTGGGGATAGCCAATGTGTTCGAGACCGGTTCTAATGCCACCGCCTACTGATCCGGGCAGTCTGGCTAGCAACGTATTCCAAGGGAATATCCTAAAGCTCAGCATAATAGACACACCTACTATAATCAGCAGTCTCTTCATAAGCTTTATCTTCCCTTTTCTGTCATCTGTCGAAGTTGCTCCCAAGCACACACCTGCCACGTACACCACCAACGAAACTACCGCCGGCAGACCCAGTGGCACATAAGACACCATTCCTTCTATTATATTCCCTTCCATAGCAGTCACTTTTACCGGAAACGCTGTCAGAAGCTCTGCAATCTCCAGCCCTCGCCCCGTAAACAATTCATTATCATGTATATAGAATATTCCATTTGACACCGCCTGCATATAAGGGACCAGTACCGGCAACCCCAGGAGCACACTTCCACCAAGTCCCATGGTCAGAACCAAGGGGCGCATCCTTTGTAAACTCTTTTTCCCCATAAGTATACAGCCTAATATCAGAAATGCCAATACGATCAGCGCCACCGGAATATGGGCATAAATCAGTCCCACACCACCGGCCATCATCCACCCAATACCCTTCCAGATTCCCTGGCGCTGCTGGCTGGTGTACACACCATAAAAACCATAGAGACACAGCGGCAGCATCGCATAAGCCGCCATTTCCCCCATAGAACCGGCATCGTAACGGATGTAGATACTATAGACAGAGAAACTGTAGCAGATACTTCCTGCCAAAGCACTGACTTTTCCCGACACCATTTTATCAAAACAACCATAGGAGATCAGACAGGTCAGTACATTCATGATAAATAAGTACAACTTGCTTGCTGCCTGCTGTCCCAATCCTGCCCATACAAGCCATTGGGGAATCCACAAAAAGAACCCTCTGATTCCCGGCGTATCCTGAAAATAGATCCCCAGCTCCTGACTGGCCGGCAAATAACTCATATATAGTGGCATGGATAGGAAGAGGATCATCAATCCCAACGAAAATATCTTCGATTTCTTATTCATACTGACTTCCCCCTGTGCCACTCTTAACGGCACCCTTTCGATACGCCACACCATAACACTCTGTTACATATTCCGTCTCATACCCCAGTTCATCCAACTGTTCCTGAATATTATAGGGATAGATAAACACCATATCCTCGGGCGCATCTTCTCCCGGATACACATCAAACCAATATCTGCCGATGTGGGACACCTCCCGAAAAGCCATATCCTCTCCCACATATACCACCTGCTCATTAAAGGTA
The DNA here is from genome assembly GCA_017559435.1 of Lachnospiraceae bacterium. GTDB lineage: Bacteria > Bacillota > Clostridia > Lachnospirales > Lachnospiraceae > Acetatifactor. The sequence goes on along the minus strand of JAFYSG010000021.1, from coordinate 825 downwards.
AAGGGATCCAGCCTCTTATACAAAAGCACATTAAGATAGTGCAGATTGACCACACCGATCTCGCCATCTGTCAACTCCTCTGCCCGGGCAAGAGCTCCCTCGTACTTGTACCAGTGCATATGAGACAGGGCAGACTGACCGTAATTTTCATAATGTACACCGAAAGAAGCCTGTGTATACACATAACAGCCAAACATGCCCAGATAGGATGCCGCAATGATACAGGGCAGCCATGCAAGCCTCCTCTGTATCCCACAAGACGGACATGCAGCGTTTTTCAGAATTCCGCAAAGCCAAATGACGCCTATCGCCCCAAAGATAATGATGGGGATATGAATATAATTTACCTTATGGAACTTTGCCAGGTCAATATTGCAGCCCACAAGAAAACCTGCGCCAAACCACAACGCTGCCACAAAGAAAAGGGGCAATTCTTTCTTCTGAAACAGATTCTGCCAAAAAACTTTGACACAGTATGCGATACCCAACAAAATAAACGGCGCACTGATATAATAATAGGAGCCCACTATGGCATTGCTCATCCACCACATATCATCGTGCTGTGACCAGAGCATGGCCACCAGCCACAGAAAACGCCTCTTTAGGTTGGACAGTGACAGTGCCATCTCTCCCGTGCGCATATCTGCAAGCACAGGGGTAGAGAACAACGGTGTCTGTATGGCCGGAATGAGCCCCATATTCACCGCCAGAAACAACAAAAGGGGCAATGCAAACAGAAACAATAACATCACAGGTCCCATCAGAGAACGGTTCCACAGGATACGTTTTCTGAAAAAAATCACCGTGAGCACCAAAAAAACCGGC
>JAFYSG010000020.1 GCA_017559435.1 Lachnospiraceae bacterium | reverse complement strand
TGGTATGGAGGCGGCTGTAGCGTTGATCCTGCACAAGATTCAGGAGAATGCAGCCATTCGTGTCATCGGTGACTATGATGTGGATGGCATCTGTTCTTCTTATATATTGACAAAAGGGCTCCGCCTTCTGGGAGCCAATGTGGACACAGCCATTCCTCACAGGATACATGATGGTTACGGACTAAATGATCATTTGATACAAAAAGCAGCTGAGGATGGAATCCAGGTGATTATTACCTGCGACAATGGCATTGCAGCTGCCAGCCAGATCGCACAGGCAAAAGAATATGGTATGACAGTGGTGGTAACAGATCACCACGAAGTACCTTTTGTTGAGGAAGATGGAGAGAGAAAAGAGCTTTTACCCAAAGCAGATGTGATCATCGATCCCAAGCAGAAAGCATGCACCTACCCATTTAAAAGTATCTGTGGAGGAGTGGTGGCTTTTAAATTAATTCAGGCCCTTAGTATGAAGACCGGAAGTGATAAGCTTGCAGCAGGAATGGATGAACTGTTGCAATTTGCAGCAATCGCAACCGTCTGCGACGTGATGGAACTAAAGGATGAAAACCGTATTATTGTAAAAGAAGGAATCAGACGCCTTAAGGCCACACAGAATCCCGGTCTCAAGGCTTTGATCGAGATCAATGGATTGGAACCTGATAAATTATCTGCTTACCATATGGGATTTATCATCGGACCATGCCTCAATGCAACGGGGCGTCTGGACACTGCCCTAAGAGCACTGGAGCTTCTGGAAAGTACCACCAAGGCAGAATCCATGAGTGCAGCTTCGGAGCTGAAAGCCTTGAATGACAGCCGAAAGGATCTGACACTGAAAGGCGTGGAGCAGGCAATTTCCTACATAGAGGAAAGCGGTAAGGAGAAAGACCAAGTCATGGTAATATATCTTCCCGAGGTGCATGAAAGTCTTGCCGGAATCATAGCCGGCAGAATCCGTGAAATGTACCACCGCCCGGTATTTGTGCTGACAAAAAGTGAAGAGGGAGTCAAAGGATCCGGCAGAAGCATTGAGACCTATCATATGTACGAGAATCTGACGGCAGTAAAACACTGCTTTACCAAATTTGGTGGGCACAAACTGGCAGCAGGTCTGACATTGGCAGCACGTCACGCTACATTGGAAGAGGATGTGGAGGCCTTTGCTGTGGAACTGAATCAGCGGTGTACCTTGACAGAAGATGATTTCATACCCAGAGTTCACATTGACGTTCCCATGCCGGTGTCCTTTGCTACCAGAGAAATCGCCAAAGATTTGGAGCTTTTGGAGCCATTTGGCGTAGGAAATCCCAAGCCCCTATTTGCCCAGAAAGACCTGTGTTTTATCCGTGGCCGGAAAATGGGCGCCAAGCAAAACTGCGCCCGCTATATCGTAAAAACACCGGAAGGAGTGGAAGTAGAACTGGTATTTTTCGGAGATTTGGAACGCTTTGGAACATTTCTGGATGAAAAGTACGGAATCGGCAGTGCGGATCAATTGTATACATCCTATGGAGAGTATCAAGTATCTGTCACGTATCAACTGAGTATCAACAGTTACCGCGGTAAAGAATCAATGCAGTTTGTTATGCAGAATTATTGCTAAATGTTTTATGTTTATTTTAGGATTTCCTTAGAGAATGGACATACTTTAGACATATATTAAAGTTATACTATGATGTAGATAGTTGATGAACTCACTATCTCCCCCCCTCATAAGAAAATAGCGGAGAGCTTCGGTTTCGGCCGAAGCTTTTCTGCGGTTTTGGTTAGAGTTACAAGTGAAAGTTTTTTACTTGAAATATCTTTGGGGAGGGGATATAATGATGGTGTTTGGAGTAATTGGAATTGGGATGTAGCAGTATGAAGATGATTGTTCAGAAATGCTGAAATAGATGGGAGGCTGTGATGAAGCAATATGCGGTAACAGGGATGAGCTGTGCGGCTTGTAGCGCCAGAGTGGAGAAGGCGGTAATGAAGGTTCCCGGGGTTACGGCCTGTTCGGTAAGTCTGTTGACGAATTCCATGGGAGTGGAAGGGCAGGCTGATGCCGGGGAGGTTATTAGGGCTGTTGAGGATGCAGGATATGGTGCGGCATTAAAGAGAAATAGTTTAGATAAAAAGGTGGCCGGAGCAGCCAATAAGGCAGGAGAGGGTACAGTGAGCAGCACCTGGGCGGGCCGGGATGGTTTGGAGGATTTTGAGACGCCTGTGTTAAGAAAGCGGTTGATCGCGTCTCTGGGATTTTTGGTTGTGTTAATGTATTTTTCCATGGGACATATGATGTGGAACTGGCCCGTGCCTGGATTCTTGGCGCATAATCATATTGCCATGGGGTTGCTTCAGCTGTTGCTGACTGTGGCGGTCATGGTGATCAATCAGAAGTTTTTTATCAGTGGTTTTAAGAGTCTGCTGCACAAGGCACCCAATATGGACACATTGGTGGCGCTTGGGTCAGGTGCAGCTTTCGTGTACAGCACATATGCGTTGTTTGCTATGACAAATGCCCAGGTGAAAGGTGATACGGAAGGTATCATGGCTTATATGCATGAGTTTTATTTTGAATCGGCGGCCATGATTCTGGCGCTGATTACTGTGGGAAAGATGTTGGAGGCCAGGTCGAAAGGAAAGACTACGGATGCATTGAAGAGTCTGATGAAGCTGGCACCCAAGACTGCGCTGGTGATCAGAGACGGTCTGGAGACAGAAGTGGACATAGAGCAGGTGCAGAGAGGTGATGTCTTTTTGGTGCGGCCCGGAGAAAATATTCCGGTGGATGGAGTGGTTCTTAGTGGCAACAGTGCGGTGAATGAGGCTGCACTGACCGGTGAAAGCATACCTGTGGATAAGGCCGTAGGGGACACAGTGTCCCAAGCGACGGTAAATCAGTCCGGTTACCTCAAATGTGAAGCCACCAGAGTGGGAGAGGATACCACGCTGTCCCAGATTATTCAAATGGTCAGCGATGCAGCGGCTACCAAGGCACCCATTGCTAAAGTGGCAGATAAAGTATCAGGTGTCTTTGTGCCTGCAGTCATCGTCATTGCCCTGGTGACCATTGCAGGTTGGTTGATTGTGGGGGAGAGTGTGGGTTTTGCCCTTGCCCGTGGGATCTCGGTCTTGGTGATCAGCTGTCCTTGCGCGTTAGGGCTTGCCACACCGGTCGCCATTATGGTAGGAAATGGTTTGGGGGCCAGGAACGGTATTATGTTCAAGACCGCAGTTTCTTTGGAGGAAGCAGGTAAAGTTAAGATTGTTGCTTTGGATAAAACAGGAACTATTACCTGTGGCGAGCCTAAGGTGATGGATATTATCACAGCAGAAGGAGTGGAGGAAAACACGCTGTTATCTTGTGCCTATTCTCTGGAAAAGCAAAGTGAACATCCTTTGGCCAAGGCGATTATAGAGTATGCAGGGCAAAAGCAGATTGCTTCCATAGAAGTAGAGGATTTTACAGCATTGCCGGGAAATGGACTGTCTGCAGTGTGTCAGGGTGAGAGTTTGCTTGGTGGTAACTATAAATTTATAAGTAGCGAAGCCAGTGTTCCGGAAAAGCTGAAAGAAGCATCGGAGAGATTGGCGGCCAAGGGAAAGACGCCTCTGTTTTTTGCAAAAGCAGGACGGGTGATTGGTATGATTGCAGTAGCAGATGTGATCAAAGAGGACAGCCCACGGGCAGTAGAAGAACTGAAAAGTATGGGTATCCGTGTGGTGATGTTGACAGGTGACAATGAGCGTACGGCGGCAACTATTGGTGCTCAGGTCGGAGTGGATGAGGTTATTGCCGGCGTTTTACCGGAAGGGAAAGAAAGCATCATCCGTTCCCTGCAGGAAAAAGGCAAGGTGGCTATGGTAGGTGACGGTATCAATGATGCACCGGCCCTTACCAGAGCAGATATCGGCATTGCTATCGGCGCCGGTACGGATATCGCGATCGATGCGGCAGATGTAGTGCTGGTAAAGAGCAGATTAAGCGATGTGCCTGCCGCTATCCGATTGAGTCGTGGAACGCTTAAGAATATTCACCAGAACCTATTCTGGGCATTTTTTTACAATGTGATAGGCATTCCTTTGGCAGCAGGTCTGTGGATTCCGCTGTTTCACTGGCAACTGAATCCAATGTTTGGAGCTGCGGCCATGAGCTTGTCCAGCTTCTGCGTGGTAAGTAATGCTCTTAGATTGAATCTGCTAAAGATACATGATACCGGAAAGGATAAACCCGGCAAAAAGAAACAGAATATAAAGAAAGATGAGGACAAAAAAATGGAAAAGACGATGAAGATTGAAGGCATGATGTGCGGACATTGTGAGGCAAGAGTAAAGAAATGTCTGGAGGCACTTGCAGAAGTAACAGAGGCGGTAGTCAGCCATACTGAGGGGACTGCAGTCGTGAAGCTGAATAAAGAGCTTGCTGATGAGGTGCTGAAGAAGACTGTGGAAGATCAGGAATACAAAGTGCTTTCGATTCAGTAATAGATCCGGTAATTCAGTAATAGATTGAGTAAGGAGTCAGGATGCGGCCATGACAGAGCTACAGATTACAGTACAACCTGCACTTTTAACAAGGGTTAGTCAAAAATATCATTATATGGAACAGGATATGGAAACGCTCTGTCAGGTGGCCGGGCAGATGAATTATGCCCTTCGTGGTCAGTGTGGATTTTGGTCGGAGCTTGTTGACACAGGTGAGGACCATGCCATGACAATGAATGTAGTTATGACATTGGGTAACGGTATTGATAAGCTTCAGGAGAACTATACCGCCCTGGGTAACTTCGTAGAATGTTACATGACGGAAGTCATTGCAGAGGAACTGCTCCTGGAGGCTTACGTTGCATTCAATGAATGGGTAGCGGCCAATACTGACCTTTATGTGAAAAGATACCATTTCTGTGGAGATGGTATAAGACTGCCGCTGAAACAAATGCGTAAGATTCTTACAGCTACGGCATGTGATGCAGTGACCTGCAATGAAGCATATTGTTTAACCCCCAGAAAAAGCGTAGTTTTCAGAGCGGAATTGACAACAGATGCCAACATGATCTGTGAAGGAATCTGTGCAGGGTGTAATAATCAATATTGTGCGAATCGTCAATGAGAAAAATCCCCTTGCGTAAGTTATTGCTTGTGACGCTGCGTAATGTTGTAAAATAAGCGTCGTAAGGAGGTGAAAGCTATGTCTATGTACACGACAGGAGAAATTGCAAAGCTCTGCGGTGTATCTGTCAGAACAGTACAGTACTATGATACCAGAAGCATTCTCGTTCCCAGCGAATTATCAGAAGGTGGCCGTCGGTTATATTCGGAGCAGGATTTGAAGCGAATGAAGATTATTTGCTTTCTTCGTGACGCAGGGATTTCAATCAACAGCATTGGGGAATTACTTTCAGAGGGAAATCCGGGCAGTGTTATTTCTGTTTTACTTGAACAGCAAGAGCAAATTCTGCAAGGAGAAATAAGTGAGCGCAAAGCAAAGTTGGATATTATTGACGGCATAAGAAAAGCAATAAAGAGCGTGGAGAATTTCACTGTTGAATTTATTGGAGATATAGCATATTCGATGGAAAACAAAAAGAAAATGAAGCGGCTTCATGTCATTCTGTTAGTTTCGGGTATCCCCACCGGAATCATTCAGTGGACATCATTTATTCTGTGGATAACTACAGGAGTGTGGTGGCCTATTTTTGTTTGGGTTTTGTTAGCTATCCCATATGGAATATGGGCATCTAACTTTTACTTCAAACGGGTTGTGTATATCTGTCCACAGTGCCATGAAGTATTCAAACCAGATTTTAAGGAGGCTTTATGGGCGAGACATACACCGACGCTTAGAAAACTGACTTGTACCTGTTGCGGATATCACGGTTTCTGTGTGGAAACCTATGGAAAGGAGGACAAAAATAATGGATAAGCTTGTAGAATTTCTTCCGTTTTTGATTCCACTCATACTAGCGGAATTTGCACTGTTAGGATATACATTGTACCACATTTTGACCCACAACACTTATAAGCGTGGTAATCGTACACTGTGGTTTATTATCACCATTGTGCTGATGAACTTTGTCGGGCCGATTCTTTACTTCCTGCTAGGCAAGGAGGATGCGTAATGGATATGCTGTATATCACCGGGCTGCATAAGCGATTTGGTGATAAGGAAGTTTTGAACGGACTTAATCTGACTGTGCCGGAGCATAGTATATTCGGATTTATTGGTAAAAACGGTGCCGGTAAGACAACGACGATGAAAGCAGTTTTAGGCCTCTTAAAAACGGATGCCGGAGAGATTGTGGTAAACGGAGAAAAAGTAGTTTACGGACAAACATCCACAAACCGATATATCGGCTATCTTCCCGATGTGCCGGAGTTTTATTCGTTTATGACTGCACCGGAATATCTTCGGTTTTGTGGTGAAGTTACCGGAATGAAAAAGTCGGAGAATGAGAATCGCTGCAGGGAACTTTTGGAACTGGTTGGACTTGGTGACGAAACACACCGCATAAAGGGTTTTTCCAGAGGTATGAAACAGCGCTTGGGTATCGCACAGGCCCTTTTGAATCATCCGAAGCTGTTGATCTTGGATGAGCCAACTTCCGCCCTCGACCCTGTGGGCAGAAAAGAGATATTGGACATTCTTATGGCTGTCAGAGAACAGACCACTGTTTTGTTTTCTACCCATATCCTTTCAGATATAGAACGCATTTGTACGGATGTGGCTTTTCTTAATAATGGTGTGGTAGGTGTTCAAGGAAAACTTTCTGAGATTAAGACGAAATACCGCAGTAAAGAATATCTTGTGGAAACGGAAAGAGAAGCAGATTTACTCATTCTTCAAAAGACTTTTCCTAATATGCAGCAGACTGGCAGAAATCAACTTATTTTTCATGAAAGTCATTATACCATATTTGATATGCTGTGCTTTGTGACAGAAAAGCATATTTCTATCGTGAAAATAGAACGTACAGAGCCGACTCTGGAATCTTTGTTTATGGAGGTGGCCCGTAAATGAAATCTTTGCTTGCTTTTATAAAAAAGGAAACAATGGAACAACTTCGCTCGGGCAGATTGATAATTCTTGGCATATTGTTTATTCTGCTTGGCATTATGAATCCGGCAGTTGCAAAATTAACGCCGTGGTTGCTTGAAGTATTGGCGGATTCGCTTGCGGAAAGTGGTATGATTGTTACGTCTGTTACTGTAACCGCAATGGATTCCTGGATGCAATTTTTTAAGAACATACCGATGGGATTGATTGCATTCATTTTGCTTCAAAGCAGCATTTTCACCAAGGAATATCAATCTGGCACATTAGTACTGGCTTTGACAAAAGGAATTCAACGCTATAAGGTTGTTATTTCCAAGACAGTGGTGCTTGCTGTTCTCTGGACATTTGGCTATTGGGTTTGTTTTGGAATTACCTACGGATATAATGCATATTTCTGGGATAATTCAGTAGTACAAAACCTTTTATTTTCAGTGGTATGTTGGTGGCTGTTTGGTGTGTGGGTAATTGCGCTGTTGATCTTATTTTCCACGATTGCCAAATCAAACACAGATGTACTTGTTGGAACAGGCAGCGTTGTCCTTGTATCTTACTTGCTCGGCCTACTCCCTAAATTAAGAGAGTATTTGCCGACTCTGTTAACAGATGGTAATTTTTTGATTTACGGTGTTGAGGAAGCTGCAATATATGTAGTGTCGCTTATTATCGCCTTAGCTACAAGTTTGATATGTTTTGTCATGAGTATTCCGATATTTAACAAAAAGCAGCTATAAAACGAATACTCTACATCTTTGGAGTTTCACAGACCTGTTTTGTAAAGTATGGAAAGCAGGAACGGTGTTATACTATAGTAATAACAACCTTCAGGAGGCGAATTATGAAGTATGTTTCAAAAAATATCGTTTATGTTGGTGTCAATGACCGTGAAATAGATCTGTTTGAGGGGCAGTATCCGGTGCCTGATGGGATTTCCTATAATTCTTATATGATTTTGGATGAAACCATTGCCGTGATGGATTCGGTAGATGCAGCAAAGACCAAAGAGTGGCTTTCTAATATAGAGGAGGCGCTTGGTGGCAGGAAACCGGATTTTCTGGTGGTGCAGCATATGGAACCGGATCATTCTGCGTCCATTGCAGCGTTTGTGAACAAGTATGATTCTGTGACGATTGTGGGAAATGCCAGGACCTTTGCCATGATCAGTCAGTTTTTTCCAGAATTAAATCTGATGAATACATTGGAGGTGAAGGATGGAGAGCAGTTGAAGCTGGGAGTGCATACACTGCAGTTTGTCTTTGCTCCTATGGTGCATTGGCCGGAAGTGATGATGGTGTATGAACTTAGTGAGAAAGTGCTGTTCTCGGCAGATGGATTTGGTAAGTTTGGGGCGTGGGAGGAAGGATCGACAGAAGATTGGGCAGATGAGGCCGGGCGGTATTATATAGGAATTGTGGGGAAATATGGTGCCCAGGTGCAGAATGTGTTGAAAAAGGCTGCTTCCCTTGATGTAAAGACCATCTGTCCACTGCATGGTCCGGTGCTTTCTGAAAATCTGGAGTATTATCTGAGGCTTTATGATTTGTGGTCTTCTTATCAGCCACAGAAGAGTGGGGTGTGTATCTGTTATGCTTCGGTGTATGGGCATACCGGTGAAGCAGCGAGATTATTGGCAGAGAAGCTTAAGGAGCGAGGCACTCTAGTGGTCTGCCACGATCTGAACAGAGGAGACTGGTCTAAGGCAGTGGCGGATGCCTTTTGTTATGACAGGCTTGTGCTGGCATCCATTACCTATAATGGGGAGATTTTTCCATCCATGAAAGGATTTCTGGGGGCTTTGACAGAGAGGGGATATAGGGGGCGCAAGGTGGCGTTTATAGAGAACGGGACATGGGCGCCGGTGGCGTATAAGGTCATGGCGTCTTGTGTGGAGAAGTGGAAGGATATTACGCTTGCGGAAAATCATGTGACGATCCGGTCGGCTATAAATGAGGCTGTGCGAGCGCAGTTGGATACGCTCGCAGAAGAATTGAGTGAGTGAATACTCTTAGCCTTTGCTCACCCAGATCGCACCAAAGGCCTCCGGACCTACATGGGCACCGATGGAAGGACCAATCTGTAGACGGTTAGCAGGGTGGATACCTTCTTCTGACAGACGCTCCTCAAAACGGACACAGTTGTCGGTACCGTAGGTGTATAAGGTGTATACCGGGAACCGGGGGTCGATTTCGTCTCCCTGAATGTATTTAAGCATGCTCTGAGTGGCTTTGTTCTTGCCGATGCTTTTGCCCAGTATGCCTACGATACCTTCTTGAGTGATAGTGATCATGGGCTTTAAGCTGGCCAACTCTCCGATGGCGGCAGCAGCCTTGCCAAGACGGCCGCCACGCTGTAGATATTCCAGGGTGTCTAACACCGCAGCCACTTTGATGCGGGGGCGGAGAGTCACCAGGGCAGCAACAATAGCCGGAGTATCTAGCCCTTGGCCCCGGAGTGCGCAGGCGTAGTCAGCCATGAGGCGGATGATGTGGGTGGCACCCAGAGAGTCTACGATGTGTATGTTGTCATAGTCGGCCATGGACTTGGCAAGGGTGGCGCTCTGACAAGTACCACTTAGTGCGGAAGAAACGGTGATGCAGATGACATCATCGTTTTTTTCTTTGGCATCCAGAAAAACATCCAGATAGGCTTGGGGAGATGGCTGGGAAGTCTTGGGAAATTGGCCGCTCTCTGAGAGGATTTTATAAAAAGTATCCCGTTCTAAGTCGATGCCGTCTAAGTAGGAGCAGTCGCCAATGGTCACGGTGATGGGGACTAGTTCTATATTTTGTGCTTGTAATTCCTTTGCCTGATAGTCGGCAGAGGAGTCTACGATAATTCTGATCATGATAATACCTCTCTTGCAATATTGGAAATTTGAGTTAGTAAGTTAATGGTCTGAAGGACTTTGTCCTCCCCCATTTGTTCAATAATGATATCGATTAGTTCAAGGATCTTAGAGTGTTGCTCTTGATAGGGAAGTGTTTTCTCCGGGTTCAAAGTTACGAAAACAAGCCGTTTGTCTTCTTCAGAACGGGTTCTTGTAATGAATCCCTTCTCTTCCATGCTGTTTAGGGTCCGGTTCATCTGAGATTTCAGCATTCTGGTGGCATTACACAGATCTGTTGCTGTTAGCCTGCCTGCCGGATCCTGCATCTGTGCCCGATAAAGAATATTACAGATTAGGGACTCATTAAAGGGTACATCAGAAACAACTCTTTCATTATTAATTGCCATAGAAAGCTCTAACCATACTTCTAAAAGCCGCTCATTTAAAACCTTCATATTATTATTCCTTTCAAATGAATTTAGTTTACAAGATGAACAGTTCACAAAGTATACTAACATGGTTGAGAGAATTTGTCAACAACAAAAGAAAAAGCTTGACGTATTGTACGTGGGGGATTACAATTTGTTTAAACAATTCAGCAAGAGAGTTTGGATGAAAAATGGAAAAAGGGAGTGTGCATATCAATGAAAATCAGTGAGATACATAAAAAGAAGCGTCCGGTGCTGTCATTTGAGATTTTTCCGCCAAAGCATGGGACAGCGTTGCAGAATATTGATGAGACGCTGGCAATTTTAAGTGAACTGAAGCCGGACTTTATCAGTGTCACATTTGGCGCAGGCGGAAGTTCCAATAATAACAGAACCATTGAGCTTGCCAAGAAGATCAAGCAAGAGTATAATATAGAGCCGGTAGTGCATTTGACTTGTCTGACTTATTCCAAGGCTGAGATCGATGAGTTTTCTCAGATTCTTCTGGAGAATGATCTTAAGAATGTGTTGGCCCTTCGCGGCGACCGTAACCCGGATATTCCGGTGAAGGAGGATTTTAAGCATGCAGGTGAGCTTACTGCTTATCTAAAGAGCAAAGGAGATTTTTGCGTAGGCGGTGCCTGTTACCCCGAATGTCATCCCGAGTCTGCAAGCAGAGTGGCAGAGATGAGGCATTTGAAGGCAAAAGTAGATGCCGGTGATGAGTTTTTATTGTCTCAGCTTTTCTTTGAAAATGATATGTTTTATTCTTTTTTGGAGGATTGCAGAATTGCAGGAATCGAGGTGCCGGTTACTCCTGGCATCATGCCGGTGATCAATAAGGCACAGATTGAGCGTATGGTGACTTTGTGTGGTGCGTCTTTACCTGAGCGTTTTCGCAAGATCATGAATCGGTATGAGAATGATAAGGAAGCATTGTTTGATGCAGGAATGGCATATGCCATTAGTCAGATCATTGATCTGTTGGCCAATGATGTGGATGGGATTCACCTTTATACCATGAATAATCCGGTAGTGGCCAGAAGGATATGCGAAGGTATTCGTAATTTGGTATAGAGTTGATTTTGAAATAATAAATGGATGTGGCTTATCGGGAAGAACCGCATCCATTTTTATTGTACATTTTATTGAATATGTTTTTTGATAGCTTCGAAGCTTTCTTGACTGATCACATGTTCAATCTTACAGGCATCTTCAGAGGCAGTATCGGGTGATACACCGAGACGATCCAGCCACTGAGTCAGTAATTTGTGACGTTCAAAAATCATTTCAGCAATGGCCTTGCCGGTATCCGTTAAGTAGATGAAGCCTTCTCTGGTAACGGTGATATGCTCTTTCTCCCGGAGATTCTTCATGGCTACACTGACACTGGATTTCTTAAAACCCAGTTCATCCGCAATATCTACCGACCGTACCACCGGTTTGGTCTTGCTTAAAAGCAGAATCGTCTCCAGATAATTCTCCGCTGATTCGTTTATATGCATAATTACCACCATACCTTCCATTTGCTGCAAAACTAACTATTTAATAGTATATCACAAACTGTTCATCAGGGCAAGGTGAAAGTTTTTTTTGAAAAATTTTGGAAAAAGTATTGACAACGTTATAGGATTGTATTAAAATCAGAAAAGAAAGTTAGAAGCGACTAACAAGTGATAGTGTAAACTTAATGAGGTTTGCCATGTGGACACATTGACAATAGGAGGATATTATGAATTTGATGAATGCCGATGCCGGTGTAGAATATGTTATTAAAGATATTGTTACAGAAGATGAAGAATTGAATTCTTTTCTTTTTTCACTGGGATGTTACAGCGGAGAGCCGATCACAGTGATCGCGCATAAGAAGGGTGGCTGTGTCGTTTCGATCAAGGACGCCAGATATAACATTGATAAAGATTTAGCCCAAGCTATTTCAATATAATAGCTTTTGTAATCCAGGAGGATCCATTATGAGAATCGCATTAGCAGGAAATCCCAACAGCGGAAAAACGACAATGTACAATGCGCTGACAGGAAGAACCGAGCGTGTAGGTAACTGGGCGGGAGTTACTGTGGAGAAGAAAGAAAGTCCGATTAGGAAAAGTTATTGTGACTCAGCACAAGAGCTGATCGCAGTAGATCTGCCGGGCGCTTATTCCATGTCTCCTTTTACTTCAGAAGAAAGTATCACCAGCGGTTATGTGAAAAATGAGAAGCCGGATGTGATCATTAATATTGTTGATGCCACCAATCTCAGCCGCAGCCTGTTCTTTACCACACAGCTTCTGGAATTGGGTGTTCCGGTAGTGGTCGCTCTCAATAAGAGTGATATCAACGTAAAGAGAGCTACCAAGATTAATACGCAGCTTTTATCTGAGAAGTTGGGCTGTCCGGTATTGGAGACAGTTTGTTCATCTTCCGCCAATAATGGTTTGAAGAATGTGGTAAATGTGGCGGTTGGTCTTGCCGGTAAGGTGCAGAAGGCACCCTATGTGCAGGCAGGTGTTGATCTGGAAGATAAGGTATCTGTAGAGGCGGCAGACAGAAAGCGATTTGCATTTGTCAATCAAATTGTGAAAGACGTGGAAAAGCGTAAAGTACTTACCAAAGAATATAACAAACAGGATAAGATTGACGAAGTACTGACTAATAAGTGGGTGGGGCTTCCTATATTTGCAGTGGTTATGTTCCTGGTATTTTACATATCTCAATCCACAGTGGGTACTTGGATCGCAGACTGGCTGGTAGGCTGGATCGAGATGTTTCAGGAGTGGGTGGCAGGTCTGGTAGAAGGTTCGTCGTACTTCTTGCAATCCCTTTTGGTTGATGGTATCATTGGTGGTGTGGGTGCAGTAGTAGGCTTTCTGCCGCTGGTAATGGTGATGTATTTCCTGATCGCATTGTTGGAAGATTGCGGTTATATGGCCCGTGCTACGGTGGTGTTGGATCCTATTTTTAAGAGAGTGGGACTGTCAGGGAAGTCTGTTATCCCTATGGTAATCGGTACCGGTTGTGCAATTCCGGGGGTCATGGCTTGTCGAACCATCCGGAATGAAAGAGAGCGCAGAGCCACTGCAATGCTGACACCGTTTATGCCCTGTGGTGCCAAGCTTCCTGTGATCGCATTGTTTGCTGGGGTGTTCTTTGCAGATGCTTCCTGGGTTGGGACCTTGATGTACTTTGTGGGTATTCTTTTGATCTTCCTGGGCGCTTTATTGGTAAATAAGATCACAGGTCACAAATATAGAAAGTCCTTCTGTATTATTGAACTGCCGGAATATAAGCTGCCCAGCTTAAAAAGAGCGGCGTTGTCTATGCTGTGGCGTGGTAAAGCATACATTGTGAAGGCGGGTACTATTATTCTGGTATGTAATGCAATGGTACAGATCATGCAGACCTTTAACTGGAAACTGCAGGCGGTGGAAGAAGGTATGGAGAGTACGTCAATTCTGGCTACTATCGCATCACCCTTTGCCGTCCTTCTGATTCCGGTGGGATTTGGTGTATGGCAGCTGGCGGCAGCAGCCATCACAGGCTTTATTGCCAAAGAGATACTGCGTACACCGGGCACCGTAGAGCCCCCAGCCCAATACCGTTGCGATGGCAAACAGGCACAGCGCTCCGGTCAGAAACCAGGATGCCCAGGG
>JAFYSG010000019.1 GCA_017559435.1 Lachnospiraceae bacterium | reverse complement strand
TGTATCTTTTTTGACATTTTCTCACACTCCAATATACTTAATGTTATCATCTCTTTCCTGTCATTATTCCCTCGTTATCTGCCTGGACAGAAATTCGTCCAGTCTTTCCTTTCCCTCTTGTCCTCTCTGCGAGCATACTGTGCAGACCCATGTCAACAGAGCAACAGCAATCGTCCAACCCAGACCAAACAGTACAAAGAACGGTACTTCCACAATTTTCAAAATCAATAATGTAAGTAAAAATTGCACTATAACTGACACAGGATCTGTCAGCCCGCGGAACACATGGTAGGAAACCTCTGTCCTACCATCCCTATCACGTATAATTCCCATTGCTTTGTTGTAAATCGGATAATTTCGTCTCATAAATTCTGCACCGCTGTAATAATTTAGCGAAAACACCTTTCCCATGCACCATCCAATATAACGTTCCTGCCCCAGCATCAGGCGACTATCGAATCTATCACGCAGAATATCCGTATACTCACCAGCTGTTTCATCGATTAAAATCTTCATGCTTATCCTCCTGTAGCATTGTATGGTCGTACAATTTCTTTAGCACACTTTCATTATATTACATATTTACCCTGTTGCATAGATAATATTTGCGCACTATACCGAATGAAAACGTGCAGCAGACCCACATAAACATTCCATGCCTTTTAATTTTCCGCCTCCTCACTGTTGCCGATCAATCCATTCAGTGCAATCACCTTTAATTCCCACTGGCCGGCCCCGTTTTCCACACCGGCAATCCATATCTGACCGGTTGCCCCCATCATGATGCCCTGATAATTGCAAAACATTTCCCGGCAGCTTTCTGCCGCGATTCCGTCTACAAATGCCTGATTCAGCTTACCATCGATATCCATAGCCAGAAATTCCTCGCTACTTTTGACCGATTTCTCACCAATTTGAATCGGATACACAAGCTTTACAGACAGAGACTCCCAATCCTTCAAAAGAACATCTTCTTTTATGCCGAATGCAAACTCCTCCACTTCCTTGGCAGAAGCAGAAGTAGCCACACTGTAGTAGTCTTCTGCTGTTTCCGGTCCGACTCCCAGCAAGAGTTTTAACTCTTCTGTAAATGCCTCGTCTCCAGGCACATAATCGTTTACTGTGAGCATCATATAAGACAATGCTCCTCCATCCTTCACTACACACAGATAGGTATTCGGAGATTGTGCTGAAACCCAGCCTTCCTCATCTATGGTGCTGTTTTCGGCCGGCTTTGAATTCTCCGGTTTTTTTACTAAAAACGAATATTCTAAGCGATACACTGTAACCGCTTTGTCATTAAGGAATTCTATGGATGTCTGATAATAATATTCTTCCGTCAGCGAATCGATTCTCCAGTTAATGTATCCCGATTCTTCCATCTGCGCAAACTGCTTGGATACTACTTCTTTCGCCATCACAAGTGGAGTTCCGGTAACTGATACAGTCTTAGATATTAATCCCAATTCCTCATCCATAGGCAGATCTTTAGAAAGTTCCTTATTAGCTTCGCCAAAAAGGTAATATCCATCCTCGTTGTTGTCAGGCGCATCTTCTTCGGCTGGATTTGTCAGCAGTCCTATGCCTAGCGCAACACAGGCCGCCACAGCCACCAGAACTATCCAAAGAGTGGGCTTCTTCCAATTGGCCAGGTTACGGATTCTTCCACCGGTATCGCCCTCACCAAAAGCCAGTGGTACACCTGCAATGATTGTCTTTCCGGTAGCAAGACTTAAAAGGGATGCGGTATAGTCTGCCAGAATGCCGTCACCCAGTTTTTTCACCACAGCCTCATCACAACTCATTTCCATATCTTTGCCGGCATAGACAAAAGCTACCCAAACCAGTGGATTGAACCAATGGATGCTAAGGGCCAGAAAAGCCAGCGCTTTCATGATGTGGTCACCTCTTCGAATGTGGTGCTGCTCGTGAAGGATGATATAGGACTGCTGCCGCTCCTGTATATCAGAAGGCAGATAGATCTTTGGACGGATCAGTCCCATAACAAAAGGGGTTGTAATCTCATCAGCCAGATAAATGTTCTCCCGCAATGGCGAAGCGATCAACAGCTTACTACGCAGCCTAAAATAGGATGCCACACTATACACCGCCATAACCACAACACCGATTAACCATACATAGGTCCCAATGGCTATAGGCGCCTCCAAAGGATCGGCTACAAGCTGTTCTTCCCCTTGGGGCAGGGTACTGTTGATTGCTTCACTGACACCGGGAATCGGAAGTGTAACTGCAGGGTGCTCTATATGTACGATATTCTCCGGTACATACGCAATACTGCTGGTTCTGTTACTCGTATCCTCAGTCGGTGCATTCATTAGCCCAAACAAAGAGAAACCAGACGAAATCGATACCGGGCAAAGCAAGCGAAACAACACCACAGCCCACAGGGCATAGGGAATGACCTTGGGTGCCTTTTTAAGCAATAAGCGGAGCAACAGCACGCAAACAATTGTAACACTGGCAGTCAGGCTCATATTCAAAAGCTTGGGAAGAAAAGTGTAAAAATTCATACCGTCACCTCCTGAAACCATCAATGATTTTCTTTAAATCTTCAATCTCTGCGTCGGACATCTTTTTCCGGGAACCAAATGCCGCCAGAAATGCCGGCAGGGATCCGTCAAAGGTCTCCTCCACAAACCGCTCACTCTGAAGGGCATAGAACTCCTCCCGGGAGATTAGGGATGTGACAACGCCTCCCTGATTCTGAAAGATACCCCGCTCACACAACCGTTTCAATACGGTGTAAGAAGTGGTAGCCTTCCAGCTTAATTCTTTTTCGGCCATCTTCACCAGTTGACCGGAAGTGGTCGGCTCATTATTCCAGATGAAGTCCGCAAACTTAGACTCCAGAGAACCCATTTTTTTG
>JAFYSG010000018.1 GCA_017559435.1 Lachnospiraceae bacterium | reverse complement strand
TATCCCACAAGACGGACATGCAGCGTTTTTAAGAATTCCGCAAAGCCAAATGACGCCTATCGCCCCAAAGATAATGATAGGTGTATGAATATAATTTACCTTGTGGAACTTTGCCAGATCAATATTGCAGCCGGCAAGAAAACCTGCACCGAACCACAACGCAACCACAAAGAAAAGGGGCAGCTCTTTCTTCTGAAACAGATTCTGCCAAAAAACCTTTACACAGTATGCAATACCCAACAAAATAAACGGCGCACTGATATAATAATAGGAGCCCACTGTGGCATTACTCATCCACCACATATCATCGTGCTGTGACCAGAGCATGGCCACCAGCCACAGAAAACGTCTCTTTAGGTTGGACAGTGACAGTGCCATCTCTCCCGTGCGCATATCTGCAAGCACAGGGGTAGAGAACAGCGGTGTCTGTATGGCCGGAATGAGCCCCATATTCACCGCCAGGAACAACAAAAGGGGCAATGCAAACAGAAATAATAGCATCACAGGTCCCATCAGAGAACGGTTCCACAGGATACGTTTTCTGAAAAAAATCACCGTGAGCACCAAAAAAACCGGCACCACCACCCATGTGAGTGCATAGCAGTACAGCGTCAGACCAAAGAATACCGAAGCTCCCCAGATACTTTTCCTTTTTCCATTTAAATACCTGCACAAAAACCAGATTGCAAATAAAAACATGGCAACTGCCAGATTACAGTCCAGTCCAAAACGGGACTGCTGGATATGCCATGGATTGATGGCAAGCAGTGCAGCAAAGGCTATACCGGTCTTCGGTCCTCTCATTTCCTTGCCCAGCCCATACATAACCGGCACAGACAAGCTTCCTAAGATAGCCTGTGGGAGTCTGATGGTCCAGGTATTGATACCAAACAGCGCAATAAAAGGCATCTGCAGATAAGAGTACAGAATACTCATGCCCGTGGTATAATAAATCGGCCTGTAATTACCGTAAGAGTCCACGCCATAATTCATCACAGACCATGCATTATAAACACAATGAGCCTCGTCCTGGTGCAGCCCCATGGGACTCATGGGCAGTGCAATCAGACGCAAAAAGCTGCCTGTCACAAAAATCACACCCAATATGACACCCATCAGCGGTATGTTTTTATTGCCTATTTTGATAGTTGCTATCATGCTCTTTCTTATCCTCCAAAATGAACTTTGCAAGTTATATTAGCGAAGCCTATATACTTTCATATGCTCCACTTCGCCCACTACCGCAGCTTTTCTCTCCAAAAGTGCTTTATCCACATCTCCGCCGGGCATCACAGCAATATAAGCAGAATGAAGCTGTTCCAGATTGGTCATCACATAATCCTGAAAACAGAAATTAATACCAAAGCCTTTGGGTATCATATATAGATATCCCCAAGGTGCACTGATACTTTCACCATTTACCATATCCGAGGCGAGCCAGATCACCGTATTGTCAAATCGATCCTCTGACTCCGCAAGAACCATATTCTCTTCCAGTTGACTGCCCAGTTCTTCCGCTTCTGCCCTCATGGTTCCGTCATCATAGGGCACCTGCCAGTCAAAGGGAGCAAATGCTTTCACAACAAAGAGATATGCGCAGAGCAGCAAAGTCACTATCTTCATCACATAAAAACGTTCTTTCAGCAAAGCGATCCACACGATCCCTACCACAATAAAGATCATCCAATGCTTGGCACCATCCGCAATGGGATAAAATAAAAATATAGCTGCCAACATTCCTGCCGTGATCACAAAATGAATCAACCAGAAATCACATTCCTTCTCCCGTTTCTCCCCTAAATAGTCTGCACGTTCACCTTTTTTCCATACCTTTAGACCTTGCAGACACAACACCCTTGCTCCCAACAAGAAGGCAATGGTACCAGCCACCGCATGAAGTGCCCCGGATAATAACCCGTATTGAAACCCTCTGTAAAGGTGATGGGTGATCAACAACCTGAGCTTCTCCCTGACGATCTGATACATTGTTTTGATACCCGCCATAAAACCCTCATCTATCATACTGTTCAACCAATCCGTTTCGATTAACGGAATAAAATAAGGAGAACTGCACAGATTCGTGATCACAAAATACCCTGCTGCTGTAGCAGCTGCAATGATAAGTGATATCACTGCACCGGTGCCCCTTTTCTTCCTGATAAGCAGCCACGCAGGCAGAGCCATAAGCAAGATCAAATAAGGTCTGGCTAATGTGATCAGGATACAGATAAAAAACATGGCCACAAGTTTCCATGTCCTATCTACTCTGCTCTGACTGATGGCCAATGCTGCCAACCAGATTCCCATAGACATATAGATGGTCTCCGGCATGGAAGACAACAGGTAGCGGGAATAAGGCGCGAAAGCTGCAAGTAATAACAGCATAAAAAAACTCTGCTTCCGTCCGGGCCTTACAAGCAGCGCAAAAGCCACCATAGCAATCATATTATAAACAATATTTGCATAAATGGGACTCATAAATCCCCAACCAAACAAACACCCCCAGATGATATAGGGAATCAAGACAGCAGGACTCCAGGCCGCAAACGGGTATACACTGCCGTGCATCTCCTGAAAGCCAAACCATCCCTGAGGCAAACCATAATTCACCACGGCTTCTACCTGCTTGAAATAAAACAATTCGTCATTCCAATAAGAAGCCGGCAGATAGACGTCTGATATACTATGTCCATCTAATAAACTGTATACCAATGCACAGATCAGCGGAAAACATCCGAAGACCACCGCAAGAACGATCTGCTCCTTATTCTCTTTTATTTTCATAATCACATTATTCATTATTACATCCATCCCAGCTAAAAAAGCTTCTTCAAAACAGGGATTTTCTTTAAAACATACATAATAATAATCCCCATTACCATAGCCGCCAAAAGCCATATCACAGCAGCCGGCAGCCATTTGATGTAGGGTTCCAGACACCGGTACAAAAAGAAGAACCCTTCACGCAACTGTGGCTCCAACAGACACACACCAAACATACCGCCACCGCACCAGACAACAACCTTCTCAAGCAGCCGCGGCATTCTGCATCTGCCAAACACATAGCGGACATCCACAAAAATCGCCAGTCCCACCAACATAGTCATACCGTCTAAAGTCTCCGCCCATCCTGTATCCTGAAATGTTCTTACGGCATATAGCATATTCATGATCAACGCTGCAACAGCCAAACCGTTTACCCTTGCCAGAATCTTTTTCTTTCTAAACACATCATCCTCTTGATACTCTATAAAATACCCCACAAGCGGGAAAAAAATAATATTTTCCACCACAGGCACAATCAATCCAAAAGCTTCATTTTCCCAAAAATATTCTATCATCGGGAAGATTCCATTAAGCAACAGATAAAGTATCATCAGGTAGACAAAATGCTCTTTGTCCATCTTCTCAGCCAACATCCGCAAGAAAGGCAGTATAAGGATAAACGCCAGATATGCATATAAAAACCAATACTGTGTGATAATATTCGTCTGGTATATAAGTTTAAAAAATTCATGCAATCGAAATCCCATAGCCGGCATATGCCAATAATTGCAGGCATATTGAAACAGTGAGAAAAGTACTACTACTATCGCCATTTTGAAAAAGCGCCAAAGCACTCTCCTGATCGTTTCCTTCTTATGAAGCAGCACTGCTCCTGCGATCATAAAGAACAGTCCATTGCAAGTCAGCGCCACACACATCAAGAAAAAAGCCAGCAGACCGGAGCCCCTGCTCCCTGCCACCTCATAATGTGACATGGCAAAATAACCTGTGTGCACATACAACACAAAGAACATCGCGATGATTCTGATCAGCTCTATATAAACCTTCTTACGCTTCATGATCCAACAGCCCTCTTTAGTACATTCTAATCACTTTCGATTCCCGCACCTTACTAAAAATTAACGATAATATATTCTCCCATATCCACAATAGAGCCTTCTTCCGGAAAAGACGGCATACCGATGGCCTGCTGTTTTATCTCCTGATACAACTCCCAGTCATCCAGAGTCTGAATCTCATGACCGTGCATGGCAAAGAATCGCTCCAATTCCTCCCCGGAATCAAAAGCCTCTCTTCCCCAGTCAATAACTGACAGAGAAGGGGTCTGGGCTATCCACACACCATAATCTCTATAGAATTTATCCAACAAATGTTCATCAATGACATCCGTGATACTCTTCATCTTATAAAAGATCTCTGAATTATACTCTATATAAGCATCTGCAATGATACTCCTCGGCACCATGTAAGTGCCTGTGAATGCAACCGGCTTGGAAGTATCGAAATTCTTCTCCAACTCATATGCCACTTTCGATACTGTATCCTTTGCATCCTGATATTTCATGTCATCTACATAAAACCATTTATTCATGTCTGTGCACTGGTTCCATAATGTAACCACAAGTGCTGCGCAGACAACACCACGCAAAACCAAAGCACATTTTAGCCGAATACCACCCATGCCCGAGGCACTTTCCTTCTGCATGGCGGCAGCCGACGTTCTTTTGAGTGCTGCCCCGATCCCGTCAGCCGCGTACACGATCAATAACAGCCCCCAGGCACTGACCATGGGCAGAAACTGTGCTGAACGGTAAAAAGTAGCTTTTCCCTCGATGATCACCAGCACATAAGAGGCTATGAAGCTGCCGATGGCCAAGATCGGTATCCACAAATTCCTTCTCCTGATACCCATCCATACGGAAACAAGCCCCACTGCCACACAGGATATCACATAAATCTTGATCGGATAGTACGCATAAGCAAAGACACCGTACATGACAAATATCCGCTTTAATATCATTCCCAAAAGTCCTGCATTCTCCGAATCCCTCATCCAGCCCAGCATCTCTGTGATGGACCGCTGTGACTCCACTTCTTTCAGATGTCCCAGACCAAATACCGTTGTGACACCGGCCACCATAAGGCTTCGCAAAATCATACCGCACACAGCGATCCCTGCTGCGATACACAGGGCACGGAATATCTTATGGCCCTTCTCACCACACAATAACCCACTGCACAACACCACACATACACCGACCAGATATACCACCATAAAGGACTCATAACACCCCATGGCAATCCACAGACCCACTGCACTAAGGAGCCACTGTTTCCAAGTCATACCAAGCATCCTACCGATCTTTTGTTTGCAGGCCTGTCCCTCAGCATCTGCCCTCATCAGGCATATCCCATCCCAAAAACAGCACAAACTGATTCCGGTGAACAGATACCCTGTGGCCACACCATTATGCAGATAATAGGTAAACACCTCACTGTGAAGAGGATTTGACAGAAAGAGGCAGGCATATAAAATGTATCCCACCATAGGTATCTTTCCCCTAAAGATCCGCTTCATCAGTACACACCACACCGTCACCGCCGCCATCAGGATCAGCACACCCGCCAAATCTGTGATAAAGGGGGCAAAATCAGAGATGTGAAACACCCTATTGATCAGGAACATGAGCCAACGCCCTACGATCACCGCAAGACCCTCTTCAAAGTAATACGCATAAGGCGTATCGTCAATCCCCACAGTCTGATGGGTCACCAGATAACCGAAACTTAAGACCGCTGTCAGGCTAAGCGCCAGAACATAATATTTATTTTTCCAAAAATCCGTAAAATCTTTTATCCACTCTCTCATTGTCGCTCCCGTGCTGTAGATTATAATACTCCCAATTTATATAATACCACAAGCCGCTAAGTCTTTCAAGCCTGCCACGAAAGAAATAATTCTTTACAATGGAAAGATCCCTGTATAAGTTGCAGGACAAATAACCCCTATTTTGCCTTGGCATAATAGGGGTTATTTGTCAGTCTGAATCCGGCACACACATTCCGAATTTTATCTACATGTTACTTAATTTCTACATTTGCTTTTTTTGCTTGTCATGATAACTACTAATGCCATAGCAGAAGTAAGCATGGTGTACATCCAGCCAAGAACATTGGAATGATCACCGGTAGCCGGTATTTCGCTCCCGGAAACTGCACCTTCCTCAGATAGAATCTCATCGGAAATATCTTCTTCCCGTGTATCTTCTTCAGATGTATCGTTGTTAGATTCATCGTCAGAAATCACCGGTGCATTCTTAACAGTAAAGTTATACTCTACACTATACGCTTCTCCTAACACTTCGTATACCACTTCTAAGGAATGGCTGCCGCTTGCAAGTGTATTCAAGTAAGCAGTACTCAATTCTACAACAGTACTTCCGGCTTTTGCGGTGTAATGTTCTTCACTGATGACAACACCATCTGCTTTCATTTCTTTGAATAAAGCAAATGCTCCATTTACTCTAAAGTTAAGTCCGTTTGCAGAATTTTTTGTATACTCACCATTTACACCTTCGATGATCCGGAAAGCAACTGCTTTTGCGTAAAGTTCTGCAATCTGCTGAGCATAAGCTTCACCAACATATGCCTTTTCGCTTTCTGTAAGTGCATCATAAGCCTGTTTTGCTTTTACAGCCTGCTCTACAGCATCTTTGCTATCCGGAACAGCCTTTTCATCCTCGATTGCATCAATTAGTGCTTTTGCTGCATCGATCCAACCGATAACCGCATCTGCGTTTTCCATATTGGGGACAATAATACTTGCAGCAGCTTCTACAGTCAACACATTTAATACATAGTTGTCTGCATCTCTTCCTGTCATTGCAAATCCATTAACTGTTACCTTCTTGTTTGTTCCAACGTTTGCGTCTTCGAAAGTTGCTTCAGCAGATTCCATATTGATGCTCACATCGTCACCTTCTAACAAACCAGACACGTTAATCGCTTTGATTGTTGCCGCGGTTGTACCATCATATACCTTGTCTTCTACCTGCGCAGATACGATAAGTTCCTTCTTCTGTGCAGAAAGGTTAATCATACAAGATACGCCATTGTAGTTGCTGTCGCCTTCTTCGGTAACCTTTACGCTAAAGTCTCCTGCACTGATCACAGTTACTTTACCATTTTGATCAATCGCTGCATTTTCTGCGCCGGAAATGACTTCCCATACAGGATGTGCTGTGCCTGTAAGTCCATCTACGGACAGGGTAAAGTTATCACCATAAGTAATGATATCCGGCACATCCACAATTTCAATTGCAGGTAAATTACCCTTTTCAATTTCAAATCTCCAGCTTTCATCCCATAACTCTGTGATTTCGTTAAATACATCACCTTCTGCAACATCAAGTGCTACCAGGTATGTACCTGCATTTACAGGTAATTCCTCTAGTGGATTACCTTCCTCATCATAGTATCTTACGGTGATTTCGCCCAATCCTTCCACGCCTTCCACTACCTGGAATGATGCTGTCTTTGGAGTGCCGTCGTATGTAAGTTCTGTTGGCGGAATAAATGTGAACATGCTCACATCCGGATATACTTCTGCCAAAACATCCTGAGTCATGATAAAATCCGAGAAACTGGTCAATACAAAGTCTGCATAGAATTTATTGCCGTCTCTGTATACATATGGTCTAATCAGCTCATGACTTCCATCTGCATGGTAATGAATTACCACTAAGAAATCAGGATTGATGGAAATTGGAATTGGAAGAGTAATCTTTACCGGAACTGCCAGGTTCTTAGGATCCTCTACATTTTCAAGAGTCATGGAGAACTTAACAGCTACCGAACTATTGTATCTTTCCGGAATAACATGTTCTTCTTCCGGTTTATCCACGATCAACTTAATATCGCTGTCTGCCTGAGACTTATTGTTCAGGTTTGCACCAACGACGGATACCTCATTTACGTTAAACACAGATGCATCCTGTGTTACGGTTACAGGTGCCTGTCCTCCGGCCTTCTGCTCTAATTCAGCCAACTTCTCGGTTGCACCATTATTTTCCTGGTCCGTTAATAATGCTGCCTTTATATCCTGTGGATCAATCTTCTGAATTTCTTCACGAATCTCGTCCGGAGTCATATTGCTGTTGCCAGCCTGACCTACGAGTGCATCTAAATCGTCAGTAACATCTTCCGGAATCTTGGCAACATCTAATACCGGTGAAAATTCCGACCAATCACTATTGCAGATAACCTCAATATTGCTGGAAAGAACTTTAATTCTAAACTTATAGTATCCTAAGCCCTGATCCTGAACGAAATGATCTTCAAAGGACATTCTGGTTTCATCACGATTACCTCGGAACCATGAACCGCCAAACTGTTCATACTCGCCATCCAAAGTAGGACTATAATAATACTCCACATAATAACCATCTACATAGTCAACAGAAGTATCGCCCAGCCATGCTGCCCACTTGAATACGCCTTCGCCATAGTGATCTTCCCAATGAAGGGTTTCTGCATCTACAGTTGGCAACTTGGTTCCCGGATTTACATAGTGATAAACATCAGATGTGGCCACATCTGAATTACGATATTCTTTGTAGTCAGCTTCAGACTGTACCGTAAAGTAATAGGATCCGGTAGGAAACTCACGTAACATAAAATCATCTACAGATCTATATTCCGGCTGTACCTGAGGGTCAAATCCCCAACCGCCATCAATTACAGGCTGTGGATTACCCACTTCATAAATTTTAATATTTGCTCTTGCCTGATCCGGTCTTACAGTCTTCCAACTCATCATACCCGGAACTTCTCTAGTGGTATATCCATCCAGATAATCTTCCTCGGTCTCTTCATCCCAGCGCCAAATATCATTGTACTCAATGCCCCACTGAAGATCTACCGGGGTACCTAACTTAATCAGACCGCCCACATAACGAATATTCCAACTCAAGGTACCATCGTCATGACTATCCTCGTTAATATCAAAATCCCCAAATCCAAGACCCTGAAGCAAATCTGCTAATTCTAATGCAACATTTCCATCATACTCTCTATAACTAACATGAATACGACCGGTTCCGGAGTAACTTGCCTGTTCCCCAAAGGTCAACACACCATTTGAATCTTCAGTGTTATTAACAAAGATTGCACCTTCATTTAACACACTGCCCTTAACTACTGTCGGTACATTAAATACTATTTCGTTTTTATTGGTAATAGTTGCATCTTTTTCTAAAATAAATTCATAGTTACCATTGAATCTTAATTCCACATGTTCCGGAACTGTTAGATCTTCTGTAATCTGAATTACTCTGGTTTCATTTTCATCATGCCACTGAGGATCAATACAGTAGATAAGACGATCATGCTCCAGATAATTGCTGGACATAGCATCCAAAAATGCTTTTAATTCTTCGACATTGTTGTATCTGCCTGCAATATAGATGCTTGCCCAATCATTACCCCACTGAATATTATCCAAACCATGGATCTGAGCAGGATAATTCATGTCAAAGCTATCTCGCTCTATGATCAATGCACCCTGTACATCCATATTGAAACCGGCATTGAAACCTTCCTTTGCTGCAACAGTACCCGTTGATTCAATCACCAAACTGTCATTGCAGTTCATCCATCTGCCCAGTGTCAGATGACCCTTTACAGTCATGTTCTGACAAGTAGTCCGACTATTAAATACAACATTTGCGCCCTCTTCAATGATAACATCACGATCATTAAAGAATACTTCCAAATATTCCGGAATCACCAAGTCCTGCGTAATTTCCAATACACCTGTACCTGTTGCACCAATACTTCTATTAGACTGATCGTCCTTGTTAATTTCGGCGATTAATTCATCCAGTGTTTCAAACTTGCTTCCTTGACCACTATTGTCGCCTTTATGAACATACCAATGTCTTACGTTTGTATCACCTTCAACTTCAGAATGAATATTGAAGCCCTCATAATTAAATCCTGTGAGCAATTCATCCAAATTCTTTTCTGCACTATGTACCTGAATATTTCCGTTTCCGGTATATTCACTTCCATCCTCAAAAAGAATCTGGCCACTTGAACGATCCATATAGTTTATATTCAAACAACCCTGATTCTCTAAGGCACCCTTCACAATGAACGGAACATTTACTTCGACCATATTGCTGTTGATCAAGAGCTTGTCTTCTTCCAAAAGGAAATTCTTCCAATTTTCCATTCGTAAGGTTGCATACGGCGGAACTGTAAAATCTCTATCCATTACAAATGTCACATCCTGATATTCCGGAGTATATAAAAAATATGTCATTTTTTCAGGTACGCTTGGAATCTGCAAAAGTTCTAATAATTTTGCATATAATGTGTCTACAGAATCATATGGAACCTCAACCTGTACCCTCTGCCAATCATCTCTAAATGAAATATTCTCAATTCCATTTACTGTAGCAGGGTACTGCATATTAACATTCCACTCGCCTGCATATAAAGAACCTGTTACAGATAATTCAGTATCCAGGCCGATTGCATAATCTGCATTTACTGTACCGGAAATTTCTACATTACCACGGCAATTGATTCGATCCTTGGCATTCAAAGTACCGGCAACCTCTAAGCTGCCACATTCAATCCAACCGTTAACAGTAAGAGCCGCACCTTCCGCTACTACTAAATCCTTACCTTCTAACTGTAACTTGTAATATCCCGGGATTTCCAAATCAGCTGTTACAATAAAATTACCGGTTCCATTATATACTAATATTTTTTCTGTCTTATCCAGACTCTCCACTAATGCCTTTAAAGAGTCAAAATCAGAAAAGAATGCTGCGTTTGCTGAACTGCCTTCTTCTCCGCTGCCTTCACCACCTTGACCAACAACCACCGAATATGTGGCAGATTTTATTACGGAGCCGTACTTTGCAGTAATAGTAATTCTTGCCTCACCTTCTGCCTTTAAGTTAAACGCCGGACTGTAACTTACCGGTGTCTCGCTTGTATTAGCTGCATCCAGCTCTAAAACATCGGTATTATCGCAAGAAACGGACCACTCCACACCATATGCCAATGGCTGTTTCGTATAGAAATGGAAATATCTATGTCCACTCTGAATATCAACTCTTGCACTTGGCCCATCTGATTCATCATCCGGAAGCATATTGCCCAAAGCTGCAAATCCTTCAAAATCATCTTCCGCCACCGGTGTACCCACGCCTACTGTAGCAGTATAGCCATGATAATTCTCATCATAACCATCTACCGGATACATAAATGTCAGAAAAGTGCTTTCTCCTGCATCCAGATCGATTACATGCCCTTGAAACTGACGCTGAAGCTGATTAATATACTGCATCTGTTCCGGCTGAAAACCTAACCCAATAGGATTATCAGACAAATCTCTGAAGTAAATAATATAACGGCCAGCTTGATCCGCTGTATATGTATACATTACTTCATCGTCCGTATCCGTGATAGACACTTCTTTTTCTTCTCCTAACATCAAACTCTCTGATACCTGTGCTGCCATTACTCGTGTTGGCATTAAACCAAGCAACATCACACAAGCCAAAAGTAAGCTTAGGATTCTTTTCTTTATACACATAGTGTAGTTCTCCCTTTCTTTTTTTACATAATTTCATCCCATGCCGAGATTTGCATATACGTATTTGGATTAATTATATCAAACCATTTAAAAAAAAGCAAATGCTTCATATCCAAAAGCGAATGAATGCCACAAAAGAATTTATTCTTTACACTCGGCGCAAAATACCTTATAATAAAACAAAAATGATTCTAACGAGGACATTATGGAACAATTAGCGATCAATGGCGGTACTCCCGTCAGAAAGGCTCCTTTGAGCTATGGAAAACAATATATTGACGAAACAGATATTCAGGCAGTAGCGGAAACGCTTCGAAGTGATTACCTCACCTGCGGCCCTAAAATTGCGAGCTTAGAGGAAAAGCTATGTCAAATTACCGGTGCCAAATATTGCGTAGCTGTGTCTAACGGTACGGCTGCCCTTCACATCGCGGCTATGGCAGCAGGCATTGGCCCGGGCGATGAAGTCATCACTACGCCCATCACTTTTGCCGCTTCTGCCAACTGTATATTATACTGCGGTGGAACACCAGTTTTTGCAGACATTAATCCGGAAACTTACAATATCGATCCGGATTCTATCAAACGATGCATTACTCCCAAAACAAAAGCGGTGGTAGCAGTTGATTTCACCGGACAGGCCACGGAGCTTGATAAGATCCGGGAGATTTGCAGGGAACACAACCTGATACTGATCGAAGATGCCGCCCATTCCATCGGTACCTGCTATAACGGACAGCCTGTGGGGAGCATTGCTGACATGACTACCTTCAGCTTCCACCCGGTAAAGACTGTCACTGCCGGAGAAGGCGGCGCTGTCACTACCAACAGCAAGGAGCTGTATGATAAACTGGTGCTGGCTCATGCCCATGGCATTACCCGTGACCGCAATCAGATGGTTCATCCTACTGATGCTGCCTGGTATAATGAACAGGTGGATCTGGGGTATAACTATCGTATGACTGATTTTCAGGCAGCCCTTCTGATCAGCCAGCTTGATAAGCTGGAGACGTTTAAACAGAGGCGAAAAGCAATCGTAAAAAAATATGATCAGGCATTTTCTCAGATTCCGCAGATTCAGGTACAGAAAGAGATTCCGGAATCGGATACTACCAGACATCTGTATATCCTGAGGCTGCGTACAGAGCTCTTAAATTGTGACAGGAGAGAATTCTTTGATGCGCTTAGGGCTGAAAATATTTACACTCAGGTACATTACCTGCCGGTTTATTGGCATTCTTATTATGAGAAGCTGGGATATGAGAAGGGGCTTTGTCCCAATGCAGAAAGTTATTACTTGCAATCTATGAGTCTTCCGCTGTATTATTCGCTTACGGATGAGGATGTGGAGGATGTGATCCGGGCAGTGAAGAAGCTGGTGGAGTACTATCGGAAATAAATGCTTTCGAAGTAGCGTTTGTCGCCCTAGTGACGTTCAGCCGCGCCCTCTTATTCGCAAAATCGCCCCTTCGGGGCTTTCCGCTACTTCGTAGCTCCTTTTTGCTCATAAGAGGGCGCTCCCTCAGAGACAATAGGGGGATGAAAATTCGTGCAAGCACGATTTTCATCCCCCTATTATCTCTGGCTGAACTGTTAGTAGTACATGAATCCCACCAGGCTATTCTTAAAATACAACAAGCCACATCCCAGATGCAGAAGATATGCTATCCATTCCGGCACCAGCACATACCACTTCCGGTCTCGCGACACAGTGCTCTTCACCATCACAATTGCTGCACCCACAAAGGCAAAGAACATACCATACATATATCCCCAGGAGAAGTTCATATCTCCCTCTCGAAATCCTTTTTCATACAGAAGCAGGACTGTAGCCAGACTCATCAGCACAAATTGCACAGAGAACCGATACATATGGTCTCTCTTCCATTCCCTGTGATGAAGAAGCAGCACCACACAAGGAAATGCCAGGGCCGCCAGGACAGCCACCGGGATATTGCTGCAATGGTAACTCCAGGCAACAAGCCAGCCTACACCCACTCCCGTCTCTGCGCCTTCCTTTTGGCCGAATACCCCTCCGAATTGATACAGCAGATCCAGAAAAGTAGGAACAAAACAAAGTCCCAGAAGTATCGTGTTCCTGAAATTACCAAATTTACTCCGAAACAGCCGATAAGCCATGACCACCCCGGCCGTAGCCACCAGCACCAGTGTAAAGCTGGGCTTTGTCATGGTTGCAATCAACAAAAATATGCCAAAGCATACACCTTTCTTCCAGCTGAATTTCTTTTCATATTCCTGCAATAGCTCCGTGAACTGGAAGAAGCATACGATGGCAAAGGACCTTGCAGCCAGGTAGGTGGCGTTATGGTGGGGATTGGGTGAAAACACGCCCTTATAGCGCCCTTCAGTCCCCGGAAAACTGCCACCTGTCAAAGGAAACACCATGGATACCAGAAGCAGCGTAAACACCAGGATACTGCTAAACATTCTTATAAGAACATGATCTTTCGTTGCCGTTAAGTACTTGTCCAGATAATATTTTAAAACAATAGGACTAAAGCTGTTTAAAATCACAAGTGCCACTGTGATAGCGGCCTCAGGACTTAAGAATAGGTTAAACAAAGCTCCCAGCTTAAAAAATACAGGATATGGGAACTCATACCCACTGTCAAGTCCCTGCATCTCTAAGATATACGCTTTTACATCCGAATGATACCAATTCTCATTTCCAATGGCCTGATGATAAAAAAGGTATGATGTCACTGCAGTATATACGATCCATAATACCGCAAAGAAAAGCACATTATAAAATGACGTCCGCTTTTCCTTCTCAGCTATTACATCCTTCATTCGCTCTCCTCCACAGAATTGATCCGCTCTCTGATTACATACTGCGGGGAATTGTTCAGGCTGATATAAATCCTTCCCACATATTCTCCTACCAATCCCAGAATGACCATGATCATACCGCCGAAGAATACAACAGCAGCCATAAGAGAACTAAATCCCAACGGTACACTGGGATTTACCAGTTTCTTAAGTATCGTATAGACACCGTATAAAAAACCCAAGGCAGCGCAGCCTGTTCCGAGCATGGTGGCAATTCTCAAAGGTTTTACAGAGAATGCCGTAAAACCGTTAAACCACAGATTCAACAGTTTTTTCAGGGTATATCCGGAATTACCCACTTCTCTTTCCCTGTGATTGACCGGCACGTTGGTGATATTCTTGGTGGCTCTCAGCACCAGACCGATCACATAAGGATAGGAATTCTCATAGCGTATCATATCCTCCACAATAAATCTTCTCACTGCAAAATAACTGGAGATATATAGGTCTGCCGGTTTCTCCAACATGATTCTGGTCATCAGCTCATTGACCTTGCTGCCGAAATTGCGAAAACCAGAATGTTGCTTA
>JAFYSG010000017.1 GCA_017559435.1 Lachnospiraceae bacterium | reverse complement strand
GTACAATACAGGGAAGTATCCTCCGGTGCCGAAGGCTGCTCAGGTTCCGGTTGTGCTTCCGAAGATGGTTGCTGAGAGTCCGCTGTTGTACTGCTATGAGAGACTGCTTCCTGCTTCTTGGCTTCTTCTGCTCGTTTAGCTTCTTCCGCCTTTCTGGATTCTTCCGCCTTTCTGGATTCTTCCGCCTTTCTGGCCTCCTCAGCCCGCTTTTCTGCCTCTGCCTTCTTCTCTGCTTCTGCTCTTTCACGAGCCTGTGCTTCCTTCTGTGCGATCAGTTGCTGCTGAGCCTTTTGTTTCTCAGCTTCCCGTGCTGCACGCACTTCTTGGATATCAGCCTCTGTAAAACAGAAGGTCTCATCCATGCCACAATTGATAAGCCTGGTCATCTGGGTATCGCTTAAACTGTTCGCTCCAAAAGCTGCTATATCCACTTCGGCAGAATTTGCTACGATGGTAATGACCAGTCCCGCCTCAGTTTCTATCGTTTTCTCTGCCTCTGTACGCATTACACTTCCGGAATAAACATAGACCATACCGGATCCGGCCTGGGTGGATATGGATGCCACTGCACCGTCTACACATACATTGGTGCCCCCGGATATTGCGGTTGCACCGGTCATTCCCCTGGCATCAATCAGGGCATCTCCCTTCAACACTTCCACAGACACCTCTTCTCCGACTGCCTTTATGGCAATTTCAGCGTTGCCATCCAGATTGATTCTGGTTCTTTCGGTATCACCAATCTGCAGTGTGGATACGTTCTTGGTGTACAGGATATCTCCTTCCCGCACCACCGTTCCTTCACTGACTTCATAGGCAATTCCGTTTCTTTCAATCATGGCAATGCCCGTTTTTTCTGTAACTGTCAAAGCTGTTTCTTCGGTGCTTTCATCAAACCAGCCTTTGACACTGCCTACTGCCATGACTCCGCATACTGCCACCAGGATAATAGTGAGCACCATGCATACATTTAAAATAACTCTCTTTTTCATTTGTCCTCCTTTTCTTTTCGCATAGATACAAAACGACATCTACACAAAATGGTATCTATACTAAAGTGCACATTTTCGAAGCTTCAATGCTCCATCATTTTCGATCAATCAGCGTAAAAAAACCGCAATAGGCATAAACATCCCTATCACGGCCACATTCTCGTGATACGGTCGGCACCAACACCTTCCGTCTCGTCTTTTCAACATCATAGGTCTCCTGGCTTATGTAATGTGGAACTCTTTCAAATCCCTCGTTTGCTGTCCAGCCTTCTCAGCTTGCGCCAATGACCGACTCACGTCACGAACAGCATCCTCTTACAAATACAGTACTCTGGCTATGCTCCGGATTCACACCGGATTCCCTCATCCCTGCGTCAGTGCACACAGAACACAGGGACATGGTTAAAATATGATCGATTCTATTCAGTTTTCCTTCCTTATCGGGCTAC
Source organism: Lachnospiraceae bacterium (assembly GCA_017559435.1). Lineage (GTDB taxonomy): Bacteria > Bacillota > Clostridia > Lachnospirales > Lachnospiraceae > Acetatifactor. Next base: position 7,224 of record JAFYSG010000017.1, on the reverse strand, counting down.
AGCAAGTCATATCTTCTGCATCCACACTCATCTCTGTCACTACATTAGCTTCCTCCTGAAGTCTCCTATTCAGCCAGTTCAGTTGCCCAATATAGTAGCTTGTCTCCTCATCATAGCCTTCCGCCACAAGACCTCCGATACTGACAACGATCAACTTCTTACAGCGTCCTGCCAAGGTTAAAATATCCTGTAATGCAACTTCTGCATCCGCACCATGCATAAACATTCCGTTTGCCACCAGATTGGAAGCATCCTCCAGCAGGACTACCGTATCCGGCTCCACTTGGATCTCTCCGATGTTCCAGCCTGCTTCTATGGTCTGAAAACCTTTATTCAGCCGTTGGATACGGTGCTTTTCAATCCTTTTCCGGTTATCCTCATTCCGGGGGATCATGGTTGCCAGATAGATAAGCTTATCTCCACCGGCAACTGCCACTTCTTCTGCATATTTACTTTTTCCGCTATTGTTTGGCCCTAAAATCAGTTGGATTTCCATTTCTCATACGCCTCCACCTGTATCTCCTCAAAGGATGCCGCATTCCGGTACACTGCCACCGCCAGATCCAGAAGGGGCATCAGTGCTACTGCACCGGTTCCTTCTCCCAGTCGCATATCCCCGTGCAGCATTGGATCTAAGCCCAGTGCCTTCATTAACATTTGTCCTGCCGGTTCTGCGCTGACATGGGAAGGAAGAAGATACCCCATAACTGCCGGGCACAATCTTGCCGCACATAATGCTGCCACACCGGAGATAAATCCATCCATGATCACAGGCACATGATACAACGCCCCTCCTAAGAATGCACCGGTCATAGCCGCAATATCAAATCCTCCCACTTTAGATATGACATCAATCACATCTTCCTTATCCGGCTGATTTACCCGTATTGCCTTCGCGATTGCCTGCTGCTTCCGAAGCAGTCCTGCATCGCTCAGTCCGGAGCCTCTCCCTGTCACTTTTGCCACAGGTTTTTCCAGAACCACCGATAATATAGCACTGGATGTTGTGGTATTGCCAATCCCTGCTTCCCCGGTTGCAATCAGACTGTATCCTTCTTTCACTCTCTGGCCTACCAGATCGATGCCGGCACTGATTGCTTTTATTGCTTCCTCTCGGCTCATGGCAGGCCCCCGGGTAATATCATTGGTTCCTTTTTTAATAGAATAATCCAACAACCCATCTACCCGATCCACCATTCCCATATTTATTGGGAATACATCGGCACCACAGGCTTTTGCCATGACACTGACACTAGTGGTTCCCCGCACCAGGGAACGGGCGATTGCGGTAGTCACATCATGGGTACTCTGGGCTACGCCCTGTGTCAATACCCCATTATCTGCACAAAATACCAGTACGCATTTTTTACGGATGTCCACCTCTGCAGTATCCGATGCCGCCGCAATCCGTTCTATCAGTTTCTCCAGCTTGCCAAGACTCCCTACCGGCTTGGCAATTTTATCAAACCTTTTCTCGCAAGTCTCAAAGACAGCCTGATTCACCGGTGTTATGTTTGATATTATTTCTTTCAGATTCACACTTTTGGAGGCCTGTTCTGTTTGCTGCATCACTTCCATTCCAAGAGCTTTTCTCTGGGCAGTCAGATATTCCCGATGCTGTTTACTATCTGTGGTTATAAATTCAAATGTCAGATATTCCGGTGCAATCCGTCTGATCAGTTGGTCCACACCTGCACAGGTAAACGGCAGATGCTGATCCACCTTAAAAGCATGCCAGAACATTTTCCCATACCGTTCCTGATAGGTATCCCCCAGTTTTGGCGGATCGTTTATGGTCTTTTCACAATATTCCCCCGTCAGTGACTGATTCAAGTGTACTCCCCGGATATATCTGCAAAGTTCCCCATGGTCATCCAAAAGGCTGTGGATATACTGCAGACCTTCCTCCTGTGTCCGGATTGCCGTATTGGTATGCAGTAGATGTCCTGTATCCAGCATAATTCCCTTATTGGGATACTCTATGCCCTCCAGAAGCCGCTTTGTCATCGCGGGTCTGGTAAAGGTTAGTCCCGGCTGCCAGAGATTTTCCACCAAAAAAACCAATTTGCCGTCCTCATCCTTTAGAAGTTCATTCAACAATTCTTTGGTTGCATCGATCACTTCCTCATCTGTATACTGATATTTCCAGGTAAAGGTCTCCTCAATAGTTGCCTGGGATACATGGAACACGACATACTCTGCATGATAGTGATGTGCCCATGCCAAATCCTGACGAAAACGGTCTAAAAGTACACTTCTGTCCTTCCCCCCATACATCCTCTCCCAGGTCTCTCTGGAATCAAATTCCTTAATTAAAGCATCCTCATTTCCTCTCCAGAAATCAAGCCAATAGGGAAAATACCCCATATGTAATCCAATGACACGCTCCTTTGGGATCAGCCCCCGGCTGTCCTCTTCAAACTGCATCAGCTCCACACCGTCAAATCCCTGCATTAATTTTAAAAGATCCTCCCGACTTAAAAAGCGGTCCATATCATCTGAACTTGTAGTTAAATTAAACATTGTTTTCATTTTCTGCACCATCACACACAAGCAACCGATATCCCTCTTGGGCAATCTCATAACCACTTCCCGGAACCGGCTGCCACTGATATCGGTTCTTCTCTTCCTCCGGGAATAAGTGGTTCATCAATGCTGCAATGACACCACCATGGGTAATCAGAACTGTGTCTTCCTGTTTCTTTTGTAACTCCCTCAGTCCCTCCAGCACTCGCTGAAGCATCTGTTCGCCGCTTTCGCCTCCGGGTGGGATATTTTTCTCATTGTCCGGGCTGATCCATGCCTGATAATCCGGCTGTTCCTTTAACTCATCGTATCCCTTCCCCTCAAACACGCCAAAATCAACTTCCCGGAAACGGCTGTCTATCCTATGAGGCACATCCCCAAACAGATGATACAACGTCTGCTCTGTCCGAAGCATACCGCTGGTCAAAAACCGACAACCTGCCGGTATATTATAATGAAGCTGCTGCAATTCTGCTATGCCTTTTTCTGAAAGTGGCAGATCAGTGGAACCACAGTATAAATGCGTTTCATTTGCCACAGTCCTTCCATGACGGATCAAATACAGTTTCATAGCTCCCCCTTACAGCAGTGCATACACGGCCACTGCACACAACTCACTGATGGTCAGGCAATAGCCGGAGATGTCTCCGTTCATTCCCTTCAGCGAATGATAACTGCGATACAATGCAGCTCCATATCCAAGCAGTCCTCCCACAAGCACGCAGCCATACTTTCCCCAGAAAATAAAACCTGCCGTCACGCACAATATTGCTGCCAACGCAAGCACTGCTTTATGCCATTTTGGTGTACTACTCTGCCCATTGGCATACTGGCTGCTTCCCATAGGCTTCAACAGCAATACTGCCAAGGCAGAACAACAACGACTAACCACCGGTACCAGCATCAGACATCTTCCATCTGCCACATCAGGTACAGAAGAAAACAGAGCAAACCCGGCCAGCAATAGAAACACACACCAAATCACTGCAAAGGAACCCACATGAGAATCTTTTAGGATATTCCTACGCCCCTCCAGATCACGCCAGGAACAAATGGCATCTGTCGCATCCAAAAATCCGTCCAGATGAATAAATCCTGTCAGTAGGTAAGGCACTGCACACATGACCAAACCACTGACCAACACCGGTGCGCCTATATAACCAAGGATCCAATCTGCCAGCACCCATAATAAACCAATCTCCAAACCTACCACCGGCAAAAACAACAGCATTTTGTTTCTCGCTTCTTCTTTCCACGTATGACAGGGAAAGGGCAGCGCACAAAACATCGATTGTGTCATAACAAATGCAATCCCATAATCCTTCATTGAAAAATCTCCTTTTTAACAGTTCCTCCATTTGTTCATCCATCCCGGCACGTAAAAGACACAGAAAAAGTTTTTGCACACAAAAAAAGCAGGGATAACATCCACTGCCGGCAAAAAATACAAGGAACATCACAAAAACAATATACTGTAATGTCAGTCTGCATTTTACTCTCCCACCGAAAGTGATTGCAAAGCAAATCAGCAGGTCTCCTGACTTGACATCTACCGGCCTGCCCACCTTCCCGGAATTCCTTCCAGTGGTATCTTTGAGCATCCGTCCGTCTTACAGTAGCGGGGGCTGTTGCGGATTTGCACCGCATTCCCTTTTCAAACTTCGGAACTTATGAACCAAAATTACTGATATGCTATGTAGCTTTATTTGATTGTGTGATCATTATACAATATTTATAGTTGTTTGTAAAGAACAAAGATTTTTTTGCCACGCCTCCTAATGTAATTCCTTTATATACAAAGAGCCTACCGGGATTTCCCACAGCAAGCTCTTCTTTCGTCCATATTCTTATGTACCAATATTCCAATACATTTTAGAGGCTTCCATGCACACATCCACACCTGCAAGCACCATGACAAGCAATGCCATGACAAATAACAGTACAATGGCCGCCTTGTCATACACAATCCTGTTTTTAAAAACATTGGATAAAAGCAGTTCAATCCCCATCCCGATCAATATCAGGGGCCATAGTCCCAAGATCATCTCATAATCCATCACATCAAGCAAATTGTGAAGCAGTAGCATTACGCCAAAGCCTACCATGCAGAATCCGGAAGTAAATGCTCCTACCCTGTGGGTTCTGACAATTACTGAATTATTTTCCTTCTCCATTGAGTTCCTCCTTCTTGCCGGCGATCAGTTTCAATCCTACAATGATGATAACAACAGCCACCAGAATCTGTGGCACTTCATCCACCACCATAGAGGCTGCCGGCCACATGTAATCAGGAATCATATAATAGATCCAATGTGAGATCGTCTGCCACAGTTGAGTAACACCATATACGATCAACACGATAGCTCCCCATTTTCGCAAAGATGGATTGGTAATTTTAATTTCTTTTCCCTCAATAAAAGCTGACCATATATACTCATCGGTAAGCGCCTGAAATTCCTCTTCCCCGCAGGCCGCCAGATTTCTGGCATGAAAGAAACTGTAAAACCAAACTAACACTGCAAACAAAATGAACACATCACTCACGCGAAGCAACGACGGCACCACAAAGCACAGAATAAAAATTGCCATCATGCTGATACCTTTTTTCATAAATCCCATGTACATCTCAGCTGCTCCCGGAATCAGGGAACAAATAAATGTTGTTAATTTTCCTCTTTTTTGTCTCATATAAAACCTCCTCTTATTCTCTGAATAAATTAAATTTACTGTTATCCGCAAAAATATTTACCCCGCCCAACAGGGTGTTTAGTATCCCCTTGTCGTTCAAAGCCTCTTCTTTTGTTGCATAGCGGCTCTGCCTCACCTCTTCTTGGGGTATGTGTTGCTGCAGGCTTTCAAATTTCGGCAGCAAAAAGATCACCAAAACAGCGGCCGCAACTGTGGTCAGTACCCGAAAACGGTATCGCCTAAACGCAATGATATTTTCTTCTCCCAAGGCTCCCAGGATCTGTTCCTTTAGATCCGGAGGGGCCGAAAGTATTTCTTCTTGTTCCACCATACGGATCAGGTCATCCAATTCCGCATCTGTCAAATATTCCATGTCTTTCTTCATTCCCGCAACAACTCCTTTCTGTAAGATTTCTTCAGCATCTCTCTGGCCCGATAGATATGGGTCTTGACCGTGTTTATCCCGGTCCCGGACTCTTGTGCGATCTCTTTTGCACATTTCCCCTCCAGGAAATGTGCTTTGGCCACTCCCCCATAGGGCGGTGGCAAGGCTTCGCAGCAACAACGTAATTCTTCCAGAATTTCGCTGTTTAGCACTTGCCGCAGCGGCTCTTCTTTCTCCGGCAACTTCAAGTTATGTATTTCCTCTTCTCCCGCAGGTATGCCCCTTCTGGCGGCTGCGCGGCAGTAATCAATACATTTATTGCCGGCGATTCTGCACAGCCATGCTTTCTCCGCCTCTAAAGTGCATTGATCCAGCTGTTTATATGCCGCCAGGAATGTTTCCTGGGTCAGATCCTCTGCCACAAAATAGTCACCGGTCAGTTTCAGACAGATAGAGAAAATCAGATTCTGATACTGATCGATAAGTCTTATTAATGTTTCTTTGGAATTGATTCTCTCCACCTCCCCTCTGCTTTCAAATAATATAACGTATCACGTAGAGATAAAGATTCAAGATTTTAAAAAAATATGCAGCTCCCATTAAGAAGCTGCAAGCTTTTGTAACATCAAAATCCTTATCTTTAGAATCAGTACTATTTTTTTCTACGAAAGAATCGGACTGTATACACCAGCGCCACCGTAACTGCTGTGATCCTTGTCCAGCTTAGCAGCAATGAAATGAGCCTATAGACTACCTCCCAATCAAGGATATTGGCCCATATATAAGCAAATATACCCGTACGCGGCCAAATCATTGCGACAATCTGCAGAATCACCACAACTATCCATGAAATGATCATCTGCCTTCTTAATTTTTGTTCACTCACAGCAGAATACTTACCAAGGCGAATGATCGTAATCGCCATCATGATCAGCAGACTGATTACCAGAATCCAGGCAAAGGCTAACCGCATATAATTCATATGATGGGTCCACTGCAATGTATGTAACACATTTGCTCTGTTTATACCGGTAGCATAGGACATATATATATCAAACAATACATAAACCGCCCAAGCACACCACAATCCTACATTTTTTTGAAAAACAAAGCATATGATACCGCATACAAGAAATGGGGACGCAAAGATCAGTCCGACCAATCCGCCACCGGCAGCCATAAGTAATACCGTTACCAAAAATGCCATACACAGCAAAATGGTTCCTGCTATTTTGTGGGGTGGAAACCCTGCGTGCTTTTCATATACTTTTTCATGCACTACCTCTGTTTTTACTTCCTGTGGAATTTCTCCTATTCTCTCTTCACCCTTTACCAATTCATCCAATGACACCTTAAAAATCTCACTCAGTTTTATAATCTTTTCCAAGTCCGGCACTGCACTGTTATTCTCCCACTTAGAGATGGATTGCCTGGACACATCTAACATCTGTGCAAGGTCGCCCTGTGACAAGTTCTTTTCTGTACGCAATTTGTAAATTGTTTCGCCTAAACGCATCCTCTTGACCTCCTCTTTATTTGTACTTCTATTATAGCTGTAAACCACTTAAAAGTCTATCAAAGCAGCTTTAAAATTTAGCAACTGGCAGTTGCACTCTCTAATTTTC
>JAFYSG010000180.1 GCA_017559435.1 Lachnospiraceae bacterium | reverse complement strand
GAGCAATTTAACTGGGGTTATGATCCGGTTAATTATAATGTGCCGGAAGGATCTTTTGCAACTGATGTTCATGATGGTACTGTCAGGATCAGAGAGTGTAAAGAGATGATTCAAGCACTTCATCAAAATGGTATCCGTGTGATCATGGACGTGGTGTATAACCATACTTATCAACCGGATTCCTGGCTGGAAAGAATGGTTCCCGGTTATTATAACAGAAGATGGGAAGACGGTCATTTGTCAAATGGCTCAGCCTGCGGTAATGATATTGCCTGTGGCCGGGCCATGGTAGACAATTATATTGCTGATTCCATCATGTATTGGGCAAAGGAATATCACATTGACGGATTTCGTTTTGACTTGATGGGACTTCTCACAGTGGAACTGATGAATCGCATCAGGAAGGAGCTGGATCAGGAATTTGGAAAAGGACAGAAGCTTCTTTACGGAGAACCCTGGAGAGCTTCCGATTCTCCCATGGAATCGGAAACAAAAGCTGCCCTAAAGTGTAACATTGCATATCTGGATGAAGGGGTTGCGCTGTTTAGCGATGATACCAGAGATGTGATCAAAGGCCATGTATTTTATGAGGAGCAGCCGGGATTTGCCAATGGAGGCAAAGGGCTTGAGAAAAAGCTCCTTGGTGCTGTATCCGGTTGGTGTGGAAGGGACGTAGAAAGAACCGGCGATGGATCCGACGTTTTTGCACCTAAGACTTGTGGGCAGATCATTAACTATGTATCCGCCCATGACAATTTTACGCTCTGGGATAAGCTGGTGTTGTCCATGCATGGGGGATATGGTGTAAATAATGAATATCGTCAAAATATGGAGCCTGTTACAGAACCTGCCGTCTATACCACCAAGTACGAAGATGTGCTGAAAGCCAACAAACTTGCTGCCTTTATCTATTTTACCTGTCAGGGGCATTTGTTCCTGCAGGCCGGTGAAGAATTTGGCCGGACCAAGTTCGGTGATGGAAATAGTTACCGTTCCCATCCAAGCATTAATATGCTTCGCTGGCGACAGTCTTTAGAGTTTGGTGAATTACTGAAATATTATAAAGGTCTGATTAGACTTCGTAAAAAGCTTCCCGGATTGTGCGATAAATCAAAAGAAGCTGCTGCCAGGATCATTGAACGAAAGATTTTAAAAGAAGGTGTGGTACATTTCAGCGTAGAGAATACTCCGGGAGAAAGTCAAATTGGTTTTCAATGTGGAGAAGTTGGAACAGATCAGTGGAAACAACTTTTTATTGTGTATAATGGGGCAGAGACTGATGAAGATATTACAGTTCCTTCGGGTGAATGGGTCATTATCGCAGATGGAAGGGTTGCGGATTGCTGCAAGGAAATGAAATTATCTTCCCACAGATGCTTGACGATTCCCGCTTGCAGCGGTATGATGTTAGGAAGAATAGATAGTTGAGAAAGGGTTATTTCGAATGAAAACTCAGATGAAAACGCAAATGAAAAGAGCAAGCGGAATTTTGCTTCCGGTGGCAAGCCTGCCTTCTAAATATGGTATCGGTTGCTTTTCCAAGGAAGCATATACATGGATAGATCAGTTAAAGGAAGCCGGGCAGAGTTATTGGCAGATTCTTCCACTGGCGCCCACAAGCTATGGAGATTCACCTTACCAGTCATTCTCTTCCTTTGCAGGTAATCCCTATTTTATTGATCTGGAGCAATTGATAGAAGAGGGTGTTCTGACGAAAGAGGAATGCGATGAGGCAGATTTTGGAGATAACGATTCTTACATCGATTATGGCAAATTGTACGACAATCGTTTTGCCCTCTTAAGACTGGCTTATGAGCGCAGTAACATTGCCCGAAATCCGGAATTTATAGCCTTTATTCAGGATAATGCCTACTGGCTTGACGACTATGCATTGTTTATGGCTGTGAAGAAAAGATTTGATGGAGCTGCCTGGAGTGAGTGGGCAGAAGACATCAAGAAGCGCTGGGGTTATGCCCTGGACTATTATCGCAGAGAGTGCTATTTTGATATTGAATTTTATAAGTATCTGCAATTTACCTTTAAAAAACAGTGGGATAAGCTGAAATCTTATGCCAATGAGAATGGAATCCAGATTATTGGAGATATCCCTATCTATGTAGCATTTGATTCCTCCGATGCCTGGGCGTCGCCGGAATTATTTCAGTTTGACGAAGAATTTCTTCCCATTGCAGTGGCGGGATGTCCTCCCGATGCGTTCTCTGAGGATGGACAGCTGTGGGGAAATCCCCTTTATCGCTGGGATTATCACAGACAGACCGGCTATGAATGGTGGTGCAGAAGACTGAACCATTGCTTCCAAATGTATGATGTGGTCAGAATCGATCATTTCAGAGGATTTGATGAATACTATAGCATTCCTTACGGCGATGAGACCGCAGTAAACGGACAATGGGAGAAGGGACCGGGCATTGCACTGTTTCGTGCCCTTACCGAAAGGCTGGGAGAAAAGCAGATCATAGCAGAGGACCTGGGATTCTTGACTCCTTCAGTCAAAAAGCTTTTGCAAGATAGTGGTTATCCCGGCATGAAGGTACTGGAGTTTGCCTTCGATCCAAGGGAAGAGTCTGATTATTTACCGCACAGCTATGACCGTAACTGCGTGGTATACACCGGTACTCACGATAATGAGACATTGGTGCAGTGGTATCAAGGGCTGGATGAAGAAAGCAAGAAATTCGCAGAAGAGTATATGAACAATGCCCATATTCCGGCTGAGGAAAAATATTGGGATTTCGTGCGTCTTGCCATGATGAGTACTGCCAATACTTGTATTACACCGGTACAGGATTTTCTGGGGCTTGGCGGCGAGGCGAGGATCAATCATCCTTCTACACTTGGCAATAACTGGAAGTGGCGTATTGACAGCAAAATGTTGAACAAACAGATGATTCAGAAGATTTATGCACTGACTAAGATCAGTTGCCGTCTCTCTGACATCATGCAGCAGGAAGAGCCTGCAAAAACAAGGAGTACAGAAAATGAGGTTTCTCTACGGTAAACAGGATTGGAAAACCTTTGAACGGGGAGAGGAGAACTGCTATCTGATGACCAATGGGTTGGGAGGGTTCTCCTCTCTCAGCATCATTGGATCATGTAGCAGAAATGATCAGGCAGTATTGATGACCTGCACCTATTCTCCTAATCATAGGTACAATATGATTCACAGGATGGAAGAGTGTCTTGAAGTCGGACAGATGAAGGTGCATCTATCCAGCCAGGACTACCAGAGTCACAGCAAAAGAGAAGAAGGATACCTGTACCAGACTGGGTTTTCATTTGAAGACTATCCTGTATGGACTTATCTGGTGGGTGGTGTGGAAGTAACACGTACCATTGTATTACGTCAAGGGCATAATACGTTGGGAATTGCATACCGGATCAAGAACCGTTCTAAAGAAAGAGCAGTATTGACAGTAAGACCACATCTTCAGTTTGTACCAAAGGGGGAGCGGCTTTCTTCTGGGCAGCTTTTTGCGGTGGAGAAGCATAAGATCTCATCCAACGGGCAAAGCTTAACTTTCCGTACAAACGGACGGACCGAAATCTTACAGCCTATTTTTTGTGATACCCTTTATTATGCTGATGATGTGGCTGATGGAAAGATGACATTAGGTCGTTCACTGGTTAATCATGAGATCTCTTTTGCTGTAGAGGCAGGCGTGGAAGATACCTTTGAAATCATATATAGTACTGAAAACCTCTGTGATGAGACTTCTTTTCATGGTAGTGGTATCAAGGAT
>JAFYSG010000179.1 GCA_017559435.1 Lachnospiraceae bacterium | reverse complement strand
GGGATCCTGAATATTGACGTGCTAAGCTTCGGGCGTCTGGCCCACCGGATCTTTGAGGAGGTAGGAGAGGCAGACACGCCAGTGCTGGATGATACGGGAAAAAGTCTGGTGTTGCAGAAAGTGGCACTGAACATGAAGGAGCAGCTGCCTGCCTTGGGCGGCCATCTCCATAAGCAGGGGTATATTCATGAGGTGAAGAGTGCCATATCGGAGTTTATGCAGTATGGTATTGGCCCTAAGGATATGCCCAAATTAATCGAATATTCTCACAAAAGAGGTGCTCTGGTACACAAGCTTAAGGATCTGGCTGCGTTGTATCAGGGCTTTTGGGATTACATACAGGGAAAATTTATTACCACAGAAGAGACCCTTTCGGTGCTTTGCCGTAGCCTTTCAAAATCAGGACTGATGGGTGGCAGTATGGTAGTATTTGACGGTTTTACAGGATTTACACCCATACAAAACAGGGTGATCCAGGAAATCATGAGACTGTCTGAGGAAACCATAGTGAGTCTGGTTCTGGGGGAAGGAGAGAATCCTTATCAGGTGGACGGGGAACAGAGGCTGTTTCATCTGACCAAGAAGACAGTTCGGGATCTGACAAAACTGGCAGAAGAGGTAGGCGTATCCAGAGGGCAGGATGTGTTTGTAACGTCCGGACAAAAGGATCGGTTTGCGGTAAGTCCCGCCTTAAGAACTTTGGAACAGAATCTGTTTCGGTATGAGGTGGAGCCTTTTATGCAGGAGCAGGACAGTATTCATCTGATGGAAATGACCACACCGATGCAGGAGGTGCATCAGGTGGGGCTTGGAATTTTGGAGCTTGTGAGAAAGAAGGGGCTTTTGTATCGGGATATTGCTTTGGTCTGCGGGGATTTGGAGAATTATGCTCCTTTGGTGGAAGCGGAATTTGCCAAGATGGAGATCCCCTGCTTTCTTGACCGTACCAGAGGCATCGTGCTCAATCCGCTGACAGAGTATATTGCCAGCGCTCTGCAACTGTTTATCAAGGATTTTTCCTATGAAGCGGTGTTTCATTACTTAAGAAGCGGCTTGTCGGATATTACTCTTGAGGAAGCAGATGAACTGGAAAATTATGTGATCCGGACGGGCGTGCGGGGATACAGCAAATGGAGCAGGCTGTTTGTTCGTAAGACTGCCACAGAGGAAGCCAAAGAGGATACTTTTGTAAGAATCAATGACATCAGAGAGCGTTTCATGCAGCAGTTGACAGACTTACATGGGAAAAAGCGGGATACGGTGGAGAATTATGTAAATCAGTTATATGATTTTCTGATGGCGAACCAGGTGCAGGAGAAGCTGGTGCAGCTGGAAAAAATGTTTACAAACCAAGGGCAGTTATCCAGGGCCAGAGAATATGCCCAGATCTATCGGCTGGTGATGGATCTGCTGAATCAGATTTATGAGCTTCTGGGGGGAGAGACCATTACGTTACAGGAGTTTGCGGATATCTTAGAAGCCGGATTTTTGGAGATTCAGGTGGGTACCATCCCTCAAAATGTAGACCGTGTGGTGGTGGGAGATATGGAGCGAACCAGATTAAAGCAGGTGAAAGCTTTGTTTTTCCTGGGAGTAAACGATGGCAATATACCCAAGAGTGGATCTAAGGGCGGTATCATTTCTGATATGGACAGGGAGTTTTTAAAAGAGTCGGAGATGGAGCTTGCGCCCACACCCAGACAGCAGATGTTTATTCAGCGGCTTTATCTTTACCTGAATCTGACCAAGCCTTCCCACTATCTGTATGTGTCCTATGCCAAGGTAAACAGAGAAGGGAAATCCATTCGACCGGCTTATCTGGTGGAGGTCTTGCAGAAGTTGTTTCCTAAGCTTGTGACAGAATATCCACAGAACAGACCTATGCTGGATATGGTGGCGGCACCGTTAGAAGGGGTGGATTATCTGGCTCAGGGACTGCGTCTGTTTGTGCAGGGGATGAGGGAACCTAAAGAGGAAGAAGCTTTTTATACCTTATATGAGGCTTATGGGGAGAGTAAGGAACAGCGAGAAATCAGAAAACAGCTGACGGAAGCAGCGTTTAAGCGATACCGGGACACCGGGCTTTCCAAACAAGTGGCCAGGGCGCTTTACGGCGTGATCCTGGAAAACAGTGTGAGCCGGTTAGAAACCTACGCTTCCTGCGCTTATCACCATTTTCTGCAATATGGCTTGTCCTTGAAAGAAAGAGAAGAGTTTGGATTCGAGAGTGTGGACATGGGAAATGTATTCCACGCCATATTGGAACAATTTGCAGACAGGCTGTCGCAAAGTGAGTACACTTGGTTTGATTTTCCGAAAGAATTCGGAGAGACCCAGGTACAGGAGGCGCTGGAGGCTTATGCGGCTCAGTATGGGGAGACCATTCTCTACAGCAGCGCCCGCAATGCCTATGCCATTACCAGAATGGGCAGGGTGTTGACCCGGACAGTACTTACCTTGCAGGAACAGCTGAAAAGAGGAGAGTTTACGCCGGATGCCTATGAGATGTCCTTTCACTACGTAGATAAGTTGGAAAGTATCAATGTGGCTTTGTCGGCGGAGGAAAAAATGCGCCTGAGAGGGCGGATCGATCGTATCGACACGGCAGAGGATGACAAGCATGTGTATGTGAAGGTCATTGATTATAAATCCGGGGGCCGGCAGTTTGACCTGGCGGCACTGTACTATGGGCTGCAGCTGCAGCTGGTGGTGTACATGAATGCGGCCATGGAAATGGAAGCCAAGAAGCATCCGGACAAGGAGATCATGCCGGCGGCACTCTTGTATTATCATATTGAGGATCCTACGGTGGAATCACCGGTGGAGCTGTCCGAGGAGGAGTTGAATGGGCAGCTTCTGGAGCAGCTTAAGATGAAGGGTGTGGTCAGCGCCGAAGAGGGAATTGTGGAGAAGCTGGATAAATACATGGGAAGTAAATCCAGTGTAGTACCGGTGGAGCGCAAGAAGGATGGAAGCTTCTCCGCCCGCTCTTCGGTGATGACAGGGGAGGAACTGAAGACCATTTCAGAATATGTGAATCATAAAGTAAAACAAATCGGGCAGGAGATACTGTCCGGAAAGATAGAAGTGGATCCCTATGAAAAAGGGCAGGCACAGGCTTGTACCTATTGTGCTTACAAGAAAGTGTGCGGCTTTGACCCGGGAGTGCCGGGGTATGAGAAGCGTGGGCTTGCGGAGCTTGAGCGGGAGGAAGTCCTTAGGAAGATGAGGGAGGAAACATGGCTATAACATTTACACCTCAACAACAGAAGGTCATCGATTTGCACGGTAGGAATATTCTGGTGTCTGCGGCAGCAGGCAGCGGTAAGACTGCCGTGCTTGTGGAGCGTATTATCCAAATGATCTGTCGGGAAGAGGATCCGGTGGACATCGACCGATTGCTGATCGTGACCTTTACCAATGCGGCGGCTGCGGAGATGCGGGAGAGGATCAGCCAGGGCATTACCAGAGAGCTTGCTCTTCATCCGGCGTCGGAGCATTTGCAGAGACAGGCGGCACTGCTTCATAACGCCCAGATTACTACCATTGATAGCTTTTGCATGTTTCTTCTGAAAAATCATTTCAACGAAATCGGTATGGACCCTGCTTTTCGGGTAATGGATGAGGGAGAGAAAAAACTGCTGATCCGGGATGTGATGAATGAACTGATGGAGGATAAATTTGCGGAAAGCAAGGAAAGTTTTCATTACTGTGTGGAATATTTCTGCCCCGGTGGGCGGGAAAGCGTACTGGAAGAGGATATTTTGCAGTTGTACCAGTTTGCGGAGAGCTATCCCTGGCCGGAGGAATGGCTGAAAGAGAGGAAAAAAGATTACCTACCCATCGGGGAAGAGGATCTGGAGGAGACAGATTACGGCAGATACCTGGTGGACCATATTCGGAGAATGCTGGAGAGTTGCCTGGAAACTTATGTGAAAATGCAACAAATCTGTCAAGAACCGGACGGGCCGTATATGTATGGAGAACTGATAGATAGTGAATTGGAGCAGTTGGAGAGGTTATTGCAGCACCAAAGTTTAAAAGAGTATTCCGCAAGAATTCCTGCATTTTCCTTTGGCAGACTGTCCTCTAAGAAGGATAATACGGTTTCTTTGGAGAAGCGTGAGCTGGTGAAGGAGCTACGCAGTAATTTAAAGGATATCTTAAAGGAACTGGGAGAGCGTTTTTTTGCCACTCCCCTACCACTGGCGGCCAGCCAGGCCGGTGCATGTCAAGGTCCGGTCACTACCCTGATCGATCTGGTGCTGGAATTTCGAGACCGTCTCCAAGCCAAAAAGCGGGAAAACAAGGTGGTGGACTTTTCTGACATGGAGCATTTTGCCCTGGATATCCTGTTGGAGCAAATAGAGGGGGAAGTGCGTCCCAGTCAGGTGGCCCTTGAGTATCGCCAGTATTTCAAAGAGATTTTGATCGATGAGTATCAGGACAGTAATCTGGTTCAGGAATTCCTGTTAAAGGCCATTTCAGGAGAAGAGGATGGGCAGTTCAATCGGTTTATGGTGGGGGATGTGAAGCAGAGTATCTACAAATTCCGACTGGCAAGACCTGAGCTTTTCTTGGAAAAATATGATGCCTATACTGAGGAGGAGAGCAGTTGCCAACGGATCGATCTTTCCAAGAACTTCCGAAGCCGAAGAGAAGTGGTGGATACGGTAAATGGGATCTTTTCGGGGATCATGAGCAGGCAGACCGGCGGGATCGCTTACGATGAAAGAGCGGCGCTGTATGTGGGGGCAGATTATTACCCGGAAAATGCAGGCTGCGGTAGCGAGCTTTTGTTGGTGGAGGAGCCGCAGGGTGAGGATGGCCGGACACCCAGACAGGCAGAGGCACTGGCCATTGCCCACAGGATTAAGGAGTTGCTTGCTGATTTTCAGGTAACAGACAAGGTGACGGGTCAGCTTCGGCCGGTTCGTTTCAGTGATATGGTCATTTTGCTTCGCACCAACAGCGGTTGGGACGAAGTGTTTAAGAGCGTGTTGGAGGAGGAAGGCATTCCGGTGTACATTACCTCCAAGACCGGATATTTTGCGGCTTCGGAAGTGCAGGAGCTGCTTTCTGTGCTGCGGGTATTGGACAATCCCAGACAGGACATCCCATTATTTGGGATGATGAAATCTTTGTTTGGAGGATTTGAGGAGGAGGAGATTGCCCTCCTACGAAGCAATGGAAAGGAAGGAAGCCTGTATGAGGCAGTGCAGGACGCCGCATCGGGAACCACGTTACTTTGCCAAAAAGTCGCCGCTTTTCTAGAAAAAATTCACCGTTACCGAAGCTACACTGCCTATATGCCCATTAGAGAACTTCTGGAAACTTTGGTAAAAGAAAATGGCTACCTATCTTATGTGACGGCCCTTCCCATGGGCAGCAGGCGTCGGGCTAACGTAGAGATGCTTTTTACCAAAGCCTCAGATTTTGAAAAGACCAGCTACCATGGCCTGTTTCATTTCATCAGGTATATAGAACAACTGGAAAAATACGATGTAGATTACGGTGAGGCTGAACTTCTGGATGAAAATGCGGATGTGGTGCGCATCATGAGCATTCATAAGAGTAAGGGTCTGGAATTCCCGGTGACTTTCGTATCCGGTCTGTCCAAACGCTTTAATATGCAGGATGTAAACAGTGCCCTGATCGCAGATGTAGATATGGGAATCGGCACGGATTACGTGGATCCTAAGCGCAGGATCCGCAACAAAACCCTGCGCCGTCGTGTCATCGCCCGTAAGATGCGGGAAGATAATCTGGCAGAAGAACTGAGAGTCCTATACGTGGCTCTCACCAGAGCCAAAGAAAAGCTGATCATGACAGCCTGCCTACAAGATGCGGCCGGCAAGTGGGAACGGCAGCAAGCCCTTGCCAGTGACAGACTGCTATTTCATGAATTTATGGAAAGTGCAAATTATCTGAATTTTCTGCTGCCCATGGTGGAGAAGGCTTCCGTTTTCGTGCGGATACTGGAGGCCACCGAACTGCAAAGTGCAAAGAACAGAGAGCAAATGCAGCTTATGGACAGAAGAAACCGATTGGAAGTAGCGGCAGATTATGTTCGTAAAGAGGATTTGAAAGAATTGCAAGAGCGTTTTGCATGGCAGTATTCTCACCGGGCGTTGGAAAAGCTTTACACCAAGACGACGGTGTCTGAGCTAAAGATCGCAGCAATGGCCCAGAAGGACGAAGCTGCATACCATGCCTTCGAAGAACAGGAAATCGTGCCCTATATTCCTCTATTTAAAAGGGGTGAGGAGAAAGTCAGCGGTGCAGTCCGCGGTAATGCGTTTCATAAGGTCATGGAGCTTATGGATTTTGAAACAGTGTATGCAGGGGTGGATGTGGAGAATTGGGCGGAGAGTGGCTTTCAAAATGAATACATGGAAGCCAACCTAAAGAAACTCTATGACAATTTACAGCTTTTCCTGACTGATGCGGTGGAAAGCAAACGCTTGTCCTTGGAATACCGTCAGGCAGTGAGTGAACGTAAACTGGTGCATTTCCTCATGACCTCCCTTGCCGTACGAATGTACCGGGCAGGGAAGCGAGGAGAGCTGTATCGAGAACAGCCCTTTGTGTATGGTGTCAGCGCCGGACGGCTGGGCCAGGACTATCCGGAGCAGGAAAAAGTGCTGATCCAGGGAATCATCGATGCCTTCTTTGTGGAAGACGGGGCGTTGGTGCTGGTGGATTATAAAACAGATGTAATAGGCGGACCTTGTGAGCTGTGGAAACGGTATGAGACACAGGTGCAGTATTATGAAGAGGCATTGTGTAAGTTGATGAATATGCCGATGAAACAGAAGATTTTGTATTCATTCTATTTGGAAGAGTGTGTAGAAGCGGATGTTGGAGCGTTTTGAGGACGCTAGGACTGGAAAGAGTGATTTTAGAGGCACAAAGAATCCGAACATCATCAAAAATGATGATGTCCGGATTCTACTTTTTTAAGATGCTTTTTTCAGCCCCTTTTCTATGCTTCCGCAGCGAGCTGTTTTACTTGCTTCAGCGCTTTTCTCACCGGTGGCAGCAGTAGTATCACCACTGTCAACGCCCCTTCGGCCAGAATGTAAGTATAGTTGTAAAGGATCGGATAAAGCTGTGCCAGTTCCTGTGGAAAGTTTTCCGGCATGTAATCCATCCAGTACAGATACCCACCCAGTGTATGGAAGGCTCCGCGCACCAAAATACCAAGAACATATCCTTTAATCAGCCCATTCTTGCTTTTGGCAAACAGCCCGGCCAGTCCCAGCCCGGCAAAGGCCAGAATATAGTCACAGCATACCTGAAACAGAGAAAGGACGTAAGGCTCTTGCAGAAATTGCAAGATACCGTAAGCCAGCCCGGTGAGAATACCCACGCCGGTACCATACCAGTAGCCGATCAGACAGATGAACAGCATGCTGAACAAAGTAATACTCCCTCCGAAAGGAAAGTTCACCATCTTGATATAAGAGGTCACGAAGGCCAGTGCCATGGCAACTGCACAGAATACCAGTTGCTTGGTGGAAAGCTTTCGAGAGTCCTTCTTTCGGCTGGAGAGCCAGCTGGCAGAAAGTACCAAGGCAATGACCGCTACGATGCTTAAAGCATAACCAAATGTGGTCAGGCCACCTTCAGGTGTGACGATTGACATTGTGTTAAAAATAGACATAAAAAATCCTCCTTCGTTGGCGCGAGGAGGGACTACATCGATAGTTACACGAAGTTCGTCTTCATGTAACATATGCTTCCTTACGCCGGTATTACCCAGGTCAAGTAATGAGGGTTAGAGTCCTTAGGAACTCAATCTCAGCGATGTGCTCCCCTAGCGAGTTATTTATTTACAAGTGATACTATACACTTTCTGCGGAGGAATGTCAAGTATCTGTGAGAAGTCTGAAAAAACCCCATTTTCGCTTGACATTCCCCCGTAGCAAAGTTAAAATAAAAGTATCCGTATTAAATTAAAATCAGATTAAGGGCGGATACTTTTTTATGTGGAAAAGGATGGAGAGGATATGATATTAAATCTGTTGCCGGAGACGATGTCGCCGCTCGCAGCCTTCGTTGGGATTCTGTTTGCCTTTGCGGCAACGGTGGCGGCTACTGCGAAATTCAGCAAGTATTTACCCAAAGATGCAGGGCGTGATTTTGCCCATGACGGGAAGAAATCGGCAGGAAAGCCGAGAGGAGCGGGGATTATCTTTGTACTGGCATTTGTGGCGGCGACAATTTTGTTTGCACCGTTGAATGCGGAGTTATTGATTTATTTGATTTTGATCGTGATCAGTATGACCACCGGATTTCTGGACGATGCGTCCAGGACACCATGGGGAGAGTACAAGAAGGGATTTTTGGACTTGTGCGTGGCTGCCATGGTGGCGCTTACTTTTTTGAAATATAATCCCAATGTGGTAGAGCTGGCACTGTTTGGGGTGGAGTTTACATTGCCGCCCATTGTATATGCCTTAGGTGTAGTGGTGTTGGTGTGGGCTTCTGTGAATGTGACCAATTGCTCTGATGGGGTGGATGGGTTGTCCGGTACGCTGACCATCATCACTATTATGACAATTTATCTGATTGATATGATAAAAGGTGTGGGAGGAGATTTTGTCTTCCTGATTTTGCTGTTTGCAGTATGTATTTTGGGCTATCTGTGGTACAATGCCACGCCCAGCCGATTGATGATGGGAGATGCGGGTTCCCGGGCCATGGGACTGTTTATCAGTATCTCTATTCTGAAGACGGGATGTCCTTTCTTGTACATTCCGGTGGCGCTGGTGTTGATAATGGACGGTGGTCTGGGGCTTGTGAAGGTGGCTTTGCTTCGGTTTTGTAAGATACATATACTGAAGAATGTGCGCACACCGCTGCACGACCATGTGAGAAAGGTCTGGGACTGGTCCAATACCCAGACGGTGTTCCGTTTTGCCATTATCCAGATCATTCTGGCGGTGGCGGTGATTTATGGGATTCAGTTGTGAAAGGTAGAGTAAGAGATGTACGACGAGTTGACTCCAAGTGATATTAAGAAAATGGAGGAAGAGATTGAGTACAGGAGGCTGGTGGTGCGCCCCAAGGCGTTGGAAGATGTGAAAGAAGCCAGGGCTCACGGTGACTTAAGTGAGAATTTTGAGTATTATGCGGCCAAGAAGGTGAAGAACCAGAATGAAAGCCGCATCCGGTATCTGGAGAGGATGATACGGACTGCCAGGGTGATCTCAGAGGACTCGGCAGCCGATGAGGTGGGAATCAATAATACAGTTACAGTGAAATTCGTGGATGATGGGATGGAGGAGACTTACAAGATTGTCACTACCGTCAGAGGCAATTCTCTGGAAGGGCTGATCAGCAATGAGTCTCCTTTAGGGAAAGCATTGCTGGGACATAAGGTGGGAGATACTGTACATGTACAGGTAAATGAGTCAGTCGGCTATGATGTGTGTATCCGGTGTATCGAGAATACGGAGGATGACGGAGATAAGATCAGAAGCTTTTAGAAAGGAACAGAAGAAGTGAAGAAGTATATTTTATTTGACCTGGATGGGACAGTGACAGATCCCAAGGTGGGGATTACTACCTGTGTGCAGTATGCATTGAAGGATTTTGGTATTGTAGAGGAGGACTTGGATAAGCTGGAGCCTTTTATCGGTCCGCCTTTGAAGGATAGTTTTATGCAATATTACGATATGACTGAGGAGCAGGCTTCCAAGGCTGTGGAGAAATATCGTGAGAGATTTCAGGATACCGGTATCTTTGAAAATGAGTTATATGGCGGTATTCATGATCTGCTTCGGACTCTGAAGGCGGGCGGCCTTCATCTGGCTGTGGCTTCCAGCAAGCCTACAGTATTTGTAGAGAGGATTTTGAAGCACTTTAAGATAGATAAATATTTTGAAGTGGTAGTAGGCAGTGAACTGAATGGTGAGCGCGTAGAGAAAGTGCAGGTGATTCAGGAGGTGCTGCATCGGTTTTTTCCTGGTGGTCAGCCGCGTTATGATGAAGTTTACATGGTGGGTGATCGAAAGTTTGATGTGGATGGTGCTAAGACGTTCCGCATCGAGACGGTGGGTGTTACCTATGGGTATGGCTCTATGGAGGAACTGAAGGACGCCAGGGCGGATTATATCGTTAACAGTGTGGGCGAATTGAAAAAGCTTCTGATGCGTGAGGTGGAAGCAGTGCAGAGAAAGCAGGCAGAAGAAGGCGGTGGGGACAACGGTAAGCCCGAGAAGTCTGAAAACAGGAAGATCCTGTGGAGAATGATGCTTCCTTTTGTGTTGTTTTTTGTGGCAAAAGGCCTGGCTTCTTCCGTGATGTCTATCATCATACAAACCATTTGTAATGAGATGCCTGTGTTGGAGAAGTATCTGGTGGTGAAGGATGAGGCATCCGATGTGATGTACTTTAGTGGCAATGCCTACGCCATGTGTCAGGCGGTAAGTTTCTTGGCGGCAGCAGCAATCGTGTGGAATTATGCTAAGGGCGCAATTACTAAGACGGCTGATGAGGTGAGATTGCTTCATATTAAGAAAGAACCGGTGAAGAATTATGTGATCATAGGTGTGTCGTCATTGGCAGCTGTGATCGGTATGAATCTTATAATTACACTTTCCGGGATCGTCGAGATGGACGAGGCTTATCAGATTGCTGCTGAGATGCAGTATTCCAGTGCTGTATGGTTGGGATTGATCGTGTATGGTGTGCTGGCACCCATTGCAGAAGAACTGATGTTTCGCGGAATTTTTTACAATTGCCTGAGACGGACTATGAAGATTCCTTTTGCCATGGTGGTGTCTGCGTTCCTGTTTAGTGTATACCATTCTAATACATCTCAGACCATGTATGCGGCTGTGATCGGATTTATTATGGCCTATGCGTATGAAGCATTTGGTAATTTCCTGGTGCCTTTGGCAATTCATGTGGGAGCTAATATGGTTGTGTACATCATGACGAGAGCGGGGATCAATGAGACTGCTTTTGTGAGCATGCCTGTGGCTGTGGTGGCGCTGGTGATCGCTGTGGTCGGATTGTTTGTGTTGGAGAGAGAAAAAAGGTTGTTGAAATTTGCACTGAAGGCGTAAGGGTGCAGTTAGTGTTATAATCCATAAATATAGTAAAAGCCCTTGTTGTACTGTATGTTACAGTGACAACGAGGGCTTTTGGTGATGCATTTTAGCTACAACAGCTCAATCCCAAGCATCGCAGCTTCTTTCATAAATTCTTCCGGCCACAGGGAACACTGTACTTCGCCGATATGAGCCTTTCTAAGTAAAAACATGCAGATACGGGACTGACCCAAGCCACCGCCGATAGTATAGGGCAGCTCGTCATTGATCACTGCTTTCTGGAAAGGAAGGTCTGCACGTTCCGGGCAGCCTGCTTTCTCAAGCTGTGACAGTAGTGCGTCTCTGTCTACACGCACGCCCATACTGGACAGCTCCAGTGCGATATCCAGAACCGGATAATACACCATAATGTCAGCGTTCATGGACCAGTCATCGTAGTCCGGTGCACGGCCGTCATGGGGCTTGCCGTTTTCCAGTTTATCACCGATCTGCATGATGCAGACAGCCTTTTTTGCCTTGGTAATATAGTACTCACGTTCCTTGGGCGTGTTGTCCGGGAACATTTCTTCCAATTCTCTGGTGGTCACAAAGAAAATATCGTGAGGAAGCAGCTCCTCGATATAATCATATTGTATGGACATATATTTCTCCGTCTTACGGAGAATCTTGTAAAGGATTCTGACGGTGGATTTCAGTGTCTCTATGTTGCGTTCTTCCTTGGTGATGATCTTCTCCCAGTCCCACTGATCCACATAAATGGAGTGGATATTGTCCGGTTCTTCATCTCTGCGGATGGCATTCATATCGGTGTACAGACCTTCGCCTGCATGAAAACCATACTTTTTCAGGGCGTAACGTTTCCATTTCGCCAGGGAGTGCACGATCTCAGCTTCTCTGGCGTCCTGATATTTAATATCAAAAGTAACGGGGCGCTCCACGCCGTTTAAGTTGTCGTTGAGACCGGAAGCGGGGTCAACGAACAGGGGGGCGGATACGCGCAACAACTGAAGTCTCTCTGCCAACATGGTCTGGAAGAAATCCTTCACCGTCTTGATCGCTACCTGGGTCTCATAAAGATTTAAGTCGGATTTGTAATCCTTGGGAATACATAACTTGGCCATTTGGTATACCTACTTTCTTAGTAAAATCCTACAATGATATTTAACATCTTTTTCGTAAATTTTGCAATACTTTTTTAAAAAAAATAAATTGACAAAAGAAAACGCACGTTTCGTGACAAACAAAAGAGCAAATGTTTTGGCATTGCAGGAGTTTTCAAAGGATTGTTGACGACCGGCGCAGGATAGTGTAATATCTGAATAGAGTATGGCTATGGTGGTACTATGATTTCAGAAGGGTATGATTTTCATGGATGAAATGAGGATATCTGTTCGCAGGTTGGTAGAATTTCTGCTGCGGCAGGGTGATATAGACAATCGATATCAGGCATCCCCTGAAGATGCTATGCAGGAGGGCGGTCGGATACATCGGATGCTGCAGAAAAGGATGGGTGGAGAGTATCAGGCTGAGGTATTTTTGAGGTATTCCCAGCCTACGGATAACTATATGCTGGTAGTGGAAGGACGTGCGGATGGTGTCATTGATACCACGGGTGCAGAAGGGCGGGAAGTGACCATTGATGAGATTAAGGGGACTTATCGTGATGTAGCCCGGATGAAGGAGCCTGTTTTTGTGCATTTGGCTCAGGCCAGGTGTTATGCCTATATGTATGGTGTGAAGGAGGATCTGGAGTCCGTGAAGGTCCGGATGACGTACTGCAATATGGAGACGGAGGATATCCGGTACTTTTATGAGGAGCATCCCATGTCAGTGTTGGAAGAGTGGTTTGGGTGGCTTATGGAAGAATACCGAAAGTGGTCGGACTTTGAATGGGAGTGGAAGAAGCTTAAGAGGGAGTCCATTGCCCGGTTGCCATTTCCCTTCCCTTATCGAGAGGGCCAGAAGGATCTGGTTACTTATGTGTACCAGACCATCTATCACAAGAAGAAGCTGTTCCTGGAGGCGCCTACCGGAGTGGGGAAGACCATTTCCACAGTATTTCCGGCAGTAAAGGCGGTGGGGAAGGGCATGGCAGACAGGATATTTTATCTGACAGCCAAGACCATTACCAGGACGGTGGCTGACGAGACCTTCCGGATATTGAGAGAACAGGGATTGCGTTTTAAGAGCGTGATCCTGACAGCCAAGGAGAAGGTCTGTTTTATGGAGAAAGCTGACTGTAATCCGGCTTATTGTCCCTATGCCAAAGGGCATTATGACAGGATCAATGATGCGGTGTACGACTTGTTGGTTCATGAAGAAAGTTTTTCCAGAGAAAAGGTGGAAGAATACGCCAGAAAGCATACGGTATGTCCTTTTGAGCTTTGTCTGGATATGAGTTTATTTGCAGATGGTATCATTTGTGATTATAATTATTTGTTTGACCCGCATGTGTACTTAAAAAGGTTCTTCGGAGACGGATCCCGGGCAGACCATATTTTCTTGATTGATGAGGCTCACAATCTGTTGGAGCGTGGCAGGGAAATGTACAGTGCCACCATGATCAAGGAAGAGATTTTGGAGTTAAAAAGGAATCTGGCCAAGGAAGAGGCGGACTGTGTCCTGGTAAAAGAGGGTTACTGTGGTTGGATTGAGAAACAGTTGGAGAAGTGTAATAAAGAGTTGCTGGCGCTTAAGAGAGAATGTGAAGGTTACAGCAAAGTCAAAGAGATCGATGGCTTTGTCAATGCACTTCTGAGACTGCATACGGCCATAGATAATTATCTGGATGAACAGGAAGATGGTCAGCCGGATGTCAGGAATCAGTTGCTTGAATTTTACTTTAAAATCTGTCACTTTTTAGATATTTATGAGCGGGTGGATGAAAAATATGTGAAGTACACGCAGCTTTTGGAGGATGGCAGCTTTCTTCTGAAGCTTTTCTGTGTGGATCCTTCTAAGAATTTGCAGGAATGTATGAGCAGGGGACGAAGCAGTATCCTGTTTTCAGCCACCTTTCTTCCGATACAGTATTATAAGGGGCTTCTGGGTGGTGAGAAGGAGGATTATGAGGTGTATGCCCAGTCGGTCTTCCAACCTCATAAGAGGGCGCTTTTGGTGGCTAACGATGTGACCAGCAAGTATACCAGAAGGTCTGAGGAGGAATTTTTCACCATTGCCAGGTATATTGAAGAGATTGTGAAGAATCGAAACGGCAATTATATGGTCTTTTGTCCGTCCTATGCTTTTTTACAGAATATTTATGACATATATATGGAGCATTTTGCAGGAGAAGGCAGGGAATGCATTATCCAGCAGGATTATATGGATGAGCAGACCAGGGAAGCATTTCTGGAAAGCTTTCAGGAAGAGCCGGATCATGTGTTGATCGGATTTTGTGTGCTGGGAGGAATATTCAGTGAAGGGATCGATCTGAAGAATGACAGATTGATCGGGGTGATGATCGTGGGAACAGGGATCCCCCAGGTATGCAGCGAGAGAGAGCTTTTGAAGGATTACTTTAACCATAAGGGTGAAAGTGGTTTTGATTATTCCTATAGGTATCCGGGGATGAATAAGGTGCTGCAGGCTGCGGGAAGGGTGATCCGTACTGCAGAGGATGTGGGAGTGATCGCACTTTTGGATGAAAGATTCTTACAGTTTACCTATCAGAAACTGTTTCCCAGAGAGTGGGAGCAGTTCCGGGTAGTAAATGTGGATACAGTTTCTGCACAGGTGAATGATTTTTGGGACAGAGTTATGTATCCCGAACAAATGTTACAAATACACGGAAAACAGAACATTTGACGAGGAAAACTGCAGTTGAGAAGGAAAATAGAGTTACAAAACAGACATTGGCACATATGTGGATAACTATGTGGAAATGGTGGATTTGTTTGATGTTATCGACAAAAAATGACAGTGGATATCATTTTCGGGCATAATGAGAAATGCAGGACAAGTTGCAAAAATGAATGTTGAGTGGTCCCAAGTTATGTGAAGTAATTATGGAGGTAAGCGTATGAAGAAGTTTTTTAAATTTTGTATTGTGGCAGTGCTTGTGGTAATCGGAATGGGTTTATTGATGCCTTATGTAATGCGCTTTCGCGATGAAGCAAATGGTACCCATGATTTTTGGGTGAAAATCACAGGGGGGAAGAATCTGTTAGAGAGCATAAAAGAAGGTGGAGATGCGCTTCTTGATGGTGTTTTGGAAAGGTACGAGAGTCTTGAGGGCTTTGATATTAATGATGCCACTATTTTTGACAAAGATGAGATGATTGAAAGCGGTAATATTGAACGAACTTTTGAACAGATAAATGCATCGGTGCTGCATGTGGAAATAGGCGGATGTGCGCTGGAAATTCTGAATTCCGAGGATGGCAGTGCGCGGGTGGTGGCAGAAAATGTAGGAAAGTTTCAGGCATATCAAAAAGGCGATGAGTTTCGTATCGCATCCACCAGAAAAGCCAAAGAAAATGCCGAGGATAGCAGGATTACACTGTATCTACCTGCCGGTTACAGTTGGCAGGCAATTGATCTGGAAGTGGGTGCCGGTCAGATCCTGACCGAAGGCTTGAAGGCCGGCGAACTGGATATTTCCGTGGGGGCAGGTGAGATTCGCTTAAGAGGGATGGAGGTTAGCAGTTTAGGCGTCAAAGTGGGTGCGGGAAATTTTGTGGCACAGGGTAATGTGACCGGAAGTATTGAAGCGGAGTGTGCCATGGGAAATCTGGAACTACAATTGGCTGGTTCCCGGACGGATTACAATTATGAATTAGAGTGTGTGGCAGGTAATATTAAAATCGGTGAAGAGCAGTATGGCGGCGGTGTGGTTAAGGAACAGAACATAAACAATGGTGCGGGGCGTAGAATGGATTTAGAATGTTCTATGGGAAATATTACAGTTACGTTTGGAGGTTTGTAATCTTTATTGGCAAATTTACTCACAAAGACGGTATAAATATTTTTCAAAAAGCACCCCGTCCTGTTCTGGTGTGCCTGCCTCTTCTGTGCCTTTAATGCACAGAGCCACAAATTCAGAGGCTTTCTGCACAGACTGGGCAAAAGGCACTTCATGCAGTGCATCAGCGGCCAGAATGGATGCGAACAAGTCTCCGGTACCATGGTGCGGCGATCCGGCAACCTCAGTAAAGTAACTGGTGTTTTGATCATTTTCCCAGATATAGTTTAGAATGCGGTTTTGTTCCTGAAGTCCTGTAATTACAATGCGAAGAGGATTCTTGTCTCCGTGACCGGCAGAGGTTTTAAGGTCTGTCAGTTTCCGGCAAATGTCAGCTAATTCTCCATCTGCCCAGCTGCTTTCTTTGTAAGATGTATCGGTAAGCAGGCAAGCTTCTGTGATATTAGGTGTCAGAATATCTGCCAGTGCTGCCAGCTTCTTCAAGGCTTCGCAATGGGCCGGCGTGATAGAAGAATAGGTTCTGCCATGATCCCCCATAACAGGATCCAACAGGAACAGGGGCTTAACCTGTTCCCCGCGCATTACAGGGCTTGCCAGAAAGTTTTTTACAATGTCAATCTGCTCCACGCTTCCCAGAAAACCACAGTACAGACCATCAAAAGTCACCTGAAGCTTCTCCCATACTTGAAGATACTCCCTCATATGAGAGGTATAATCATCAAAGTAACATGCAGGAAAAGCCAGATGATTGGATAAAACAGAAGTAGGCACAGGGCATCCCTGTACCTTCATGACGCTGACTACCGGCAGGGCGATGGTGGTAGAGCACCGCCCGTAACCTGCAAAACTGTTGATCATGGCAAGCCGGGGAATTCCCCCGGCCTTTGCCTGACTGGTATTTTGAATCATATTTTTTCAACCTCCGGTGTAACTTGTATGAACAAACCTGATTTCTTCAGAGCCGGGCGAAGTGCCAGGTAGAAGACAGAGGCAGCGATGACTGCCACAATAGCATTCACTGTGGTAGTAATAGCCCCCATCTTGGCCAGAGCAGAGGAGATATCCTGTGGTACTCCTAATAAATACATTTTGTAGAAATACCCCACCAGCGGATCTGCCACGATGTTAAAAGCCATACCGGCAATACAGGATGCGATGGTGACACCGGTCACGTATTTTGTGGAATGTGAGCGGCTGAGCTGAAACAGTTTATGTGCCACAAAGCCCACGATCAGACCGATACAAAGCTTTAACAGGAAGGTCTTGGGCGCGCTGGTCACATAGGCGGTGGTCAGATCCCCAATGGTCATACCGACGGCACCTGCCAGACCACCCCAGTAGCCACCCAGCAAAAGGGCTGCCAGTACGCAGAATACATTGCCAAAGTGGAATGCCGTCTTCTCCGGTCCAACAGGGATATCAATTTTAAAAAAGGCAAATCCGATGTAACAAAGTGCAGCCAGAAGTCCGGCCTGGGTCAGTCGCTTGATGTCGGCCTTCCGGGTGGCGGTCTGCCCTACGAAGGCATTGTACAGCCCTTTGATCGTCAGCATCACGGCAATGAATAGCATAGTCAGACCGTAAGAATAAGGTCTTTCCAGATCCAGCTTCTCATCGGATAGACGGGTCTTCTGAGTGTTCAGAGCATCCAAGTCTCCTTTGGCAGTGCCTGCCTCTACTGCAGTAATCTGTTTCTTTACCGCCGTAAGCTCAGCACCGATTTCTGTAGACTGTTCATAGCTGGTTCCTCGTGCGTATAATGTAAAAATAATGCTGATGGCCAACAATACCAGGCCTATGATCAATAAAACTTTGCTTTTCTTCTTTGCCATTGTATTTGTTCTCCTTGTGTTTCTTATGTTGTATTACAAGATAACACATAAATGGCATGGCAAAAAGTGCCAGAATAAAACTTTTTTACCATGCCAGTTATAACGGCTGAAAAATGGGAAATGCCATGAACGAGGGTATGCTTGCACACTACAAGAAGGTACTGAATGAAATTGGAAATAAAAAATAAAAAAATACTTGACAATGGATTAACGCGCTACTATAATAAAGTAAATTAAATAGGTCTAAAAGACGAAGACGGAGACAGTACACCTATTCCAAAGTCACAGAGAGCCGCGCAAGCTGAGATGCGGTACCGGTAGAATTTGTGTAAGATCCCTCCCGAGTTGCAGCACCAAAGCCCCGGGCAAGTAGATGCTGACGGATTCCTCCCGTAACAGAGGACGCATATGTTGGTATGTCGTAAATGGGATGTAAGTATAGCTTCTGCCGTTTGCGGTAGAAGCTTTTTTGAACGAAGATTAACGATGGGTATCATCCTTCAAGGCAGCCGGCTGTGTGTACAGACAGGCTGCCTTTGTGATAAGGCGAACAAGATTATTTTGCAAAAAGAGGAGAAGTACATGAACGATACGATTGAGATCAGATGGCACGGCCGTGGAGGCCAGGGTGCAAAGACAGCGGCGCTTTTGCTCGCTGATGTGGCTTTTAAAACAGGCAAATATGTACAAGGCTTTCCGGAGTATGGTCCGGAGCGTATGGGAGCACCCATTACAGCTTATAACAGGGTCAGCGAAAGTCCCATAACCATTCACTCTAATATTTACGATCCTGACTTCGTGGCAGTAGTAGATGACAGCCTCCTGGAGGCCATAGACGTGACTCACGGTCTGAAAACCCAAGGGGCCATCGTGGTGAACACCCAGAGAAGCAAAGAAGAGATTGTGGCTAAACTTCATGGATATGAGGGTAAGGTGGTAACATTGGATGCCAGGAAAATCTCCGTGGAAGCACTGGGCAGATATTATCCCAATTCCCCTATGCTGGCAGCCATGGTGGCAGTGTCCGGCGTTATGGAGAAAGAGACATTTTTGAAGGAAATGAAGGCTTCCTTTGAGCATAAATTTGCCAAGAAGCCTGAGGTGATAGAAGGTAACATGAAGGCATTGGAGCTTACTTTCGCGGCAATCGAAGGCGAAATATAAGAAAGGATACAAACAAATGAAAGCAATAGATATCAATGAGAAAAGCCCTTGGCAGCACATTACAGAGGGCAATCAGATTTACGAGCCTGCCACATCCAGGCATTTTTGTACCGGAGAATGGAGAACCGCCACTCCGGTGATGGATTGGGACAAGTGCAAACAGTGTCTTCTGTGTGCCCCGGTCTGCCCCGATTCTTCCATACCTGTCTGCGACGGCAAGCGACAAGAGTTTGACTACGATCACTGCAAAGGCTGCGGCATCTGTATGAAAGTATGTCCTTTTGGCGCCATCACCATGAAGGAGGGCAAATAAATGGCAATCAGAGAGAGATTATCAGGAAATGAAGCAGTGTCATATGCCATCAAGCAGATCAACCCGGATGTGATGCCGGCGTTCCCCATTACCCCTTCTACGGAAATTCCGCAGTATGTGGCCAACTATATCGCAAACGGTGAGATTGATACAGAATTTATCCATGTGGAAAGTGAGCACAGCTCCATGTCGGCAGCCCTTGGCGCTTCGGCAGCAGGTGCCAGAACTTTGACAGCCACATCTTCTTGTGGTCTGGCTCTCATGTGGGAGGAGCTGTATGTGGCAGCCTCCGACAGACTGCCCATCGTACTGGCCCTAGTCAACAGAGCTTTGACAGGTCCCATCAATATCAATGCGGATCATTCTGATAGTATGGGTGCCAGGGACAGTGGCTGGATCCAGATTTATGCAGAGTCTAACCAGGAAGCTTATGACAATTTCCTTCAGGCTTTCCCCATTGCAGAGCACAAGGACGTAAGACTTCCGGTGATGATCTGTCAGGATGGTTTTATCACCAGCCATGGTGTGGAAAATATTTTGCTGGAAGAGGATGATAAGGTAAAAGCCTTCGTAGGGGAATACGAGCCTGAGCATTATCTTTTAAATGCCAAAGAGACCATGGCTGTGGGTCCTTACGCCGTAACCAATTACTATATGGAGACCAAGCGGGCTCAGAGACAGGCCATGATCAACGCGAAAAAAGTGATTATGGAAATGGCAGAGAAATTTGAAGCCATGACTGGCAGAAAATATGGTTTCTTTGAAAGTTATCGTATGGAAGATGCGGAGTATGCCATCGTCATCATCGGTTCTGCCGCAGGTACCTGTAAAGCGGCCATCGAAAAGATACGTGAAACCACCGGTAAAAAGGTAGGTATGGTGAAGATAAGAGTCTTCCGCCCGTTCCCGGAGGAAGAACTGGCAGAGGCTTTAAAAGATATGAAAGCCATCGCAGTACTGGATCGTGCTGAGATGTTCTCCGCCACCAGCGGACCATTGGGAGCAGAAGTCCGTGCAGCGTTATACAGTGCCAAATCTCAGGCAGAACTTGTAAATTATTTCTACGGATTGGGTGGAAGAGACATCACAGTGGAGGATTTCAAAGAAGTTTACGAGAAACTGGAAACCATTGCGCAAACACACCGGATTACAGATATGTACAGTTACATAGGGCTTCGCAGCGCTGAGGAGGAATGAAATGGAAACAGCATATAATTTCAAAGAAGTAATGAACAGACCGGAACGACTGGCCCCCGGCCATAGAATGTGTGCGGGCTGCGGCGGTACAATTGCAGTACGTGCAGTGTTAAGGGCTCTTCATCCCGAAGATAAAGCAGTTATCGGCAATGCCACAGGATGCCTGGAGGTGTCCACCTACATGTACCCCTATACGGCCTATGAGGACAGTTATATCCACAATGCATTTGAAAATGCAGGTGCCACCTTATCAGGCGTAGAGACTGCATATCGGGTGCTGAAGAAAAAAGGAAAGATTAACGATAACTATAAATTCATCACCTTCGGCGGTGACGGCGGAACCTATGACATCGGTTTCCAGTCCCTGTCAGGTGCCATGGAGCGTGGCCATGATATGGTCTATGTCTGCTACGATAACGGAGCATATATGAATACCGGAACCCAGCGTTCTTCTGCCACTCCCCAGTATGCAGACACCACCACCACACCTGCGGGAAAAGTATCTGCCGGTAAAGTGCAGATCCGTAAGGACCTGGCTGCCATCATGGCAGAGCACCATATTCCCTATGTGGCACAGACTACCTACACAGGCAATTTTAAAGATATCCACACCAAGGCGGAAAGAGCAATTTACACCCCAGGAGCAGCTTTCTTAAACATTATGTCACCCTGCCCCAGAGGCTGGGGATATGATCCTTCAGAGCTGATGAATATCTGTAAGCTGGCAGTGGATACCTGCTACTGGCCTATGTTTGAGGTGGTGGAAGGCAAGTGGAGACTGACCTACGAGCCCAAAAAGAAATTGCCTGTCGAAGACTTCCTGCGCCCCCAGAAGCGGTTCAAACATCTGTTTAAAGCCGGAAATGAGGAATTGATCGTGCAGTTCCAGGCGGAAGTGGACAGACGTTGGGAAGAGCTTGCGGCTAAGTGCCGATAGGCTGTCAGAGAGAAGGTTATATCATGAATCTGTACATAATGCGGCACGGAGAGACCGACTGGAACAAGCAGGGAAAGCTTCAGGGCTCGGTTGATATTCCTCTGAATGATTTCGGCATTGAACTGGCAGAGAAGACAAGGGATGGATTTCAAAGAGAAGGAATCACTTTTGATAAGGTCTTTTCCAGCCCATATATCAGGGCGCATAAGACTGCAGAAATCATTGTAGGAGCTGCGGAACTATCGATTGACGTCCAGCCGGATATCAGAGAAATGAACTTTGGCGGAAATGAGGGAGCTTACGTTCGGGAACTACGTACCAATCCTGCCTACGCCCGTCTGAACAAGTGCTTCGATGATCCGGTGCATTATGAGCCGGAAGGCG
>JAFYSG010000178.1 GCA_017559435.1 Lachnospiraceae bacterium | reverse complement strand
TTTCAGTATAATGTCCATTCTGATTCCTTTCCAGCCTGTCTTCCTTCAACCTCCCTGACAAGCCTGCGGAAGTCTCCGCATGGTCACTATTATAAAGTATCAGTGGGGGTATTTTCAATAAGAAAATAAATTTCATAAACTTTTCACATTTTTTATTGTAATAGGTTTGCGTAGATTGGGAAAAAATGTTATGATATAAGATAAGCATTGATGTAAAGCGAGGTGTCTTTATGGATGATCGTAGATGGACGGATTGGGATTCCAGATGTCCGCACAAAGAGGATTCTACAAATAACCCTTATTATAACCAGCCCACACACAGTCCTTACAAAGGGCAGGGCTTTGCTGTTGCTTCTATGGTATGCGGTATTCTGTCAATGATGCTGACCTGTCTGGGCATTGTACCCTTTATCCTGGGAGCTTTCAGTCTTCTATTCGCTTCGCTGGCCTATCGTAAAGGAAAGCGGCGCAACAATCTGGTTTTTTACGGCCTTGTAGCTTCCGGCTTTGGCATCATTTCTGCCATTATTATGTTAGTACAGATTTATGCCGTGCAGTTGGGCGGTACACAGATGAGCACATATCGACAGTACCTGCAGGAATATTATGAACAGCAACGGTAACTGCGCTTACGTGTGAAGATTTAATACGAAACGAGGATATACAGATGAATCAATATAAAAAAAGATGGCAATTAAAAAATGCCGCCAAAGACAAGTTGGTGGGCAATTATTCCGAGGCAGTGCTGCTCACAATGATATATGGTGTGTTTTTGATTGCCAATTCTGTGATCAACACCTTTGTCATGTACTACTCTCCGGACAAGGAGAATGTACTGCTCAGTATACTGCTTGCCGAAATCACCCCCACCGGATATGTAATGGGACTGGGAATTTCTCTGGTGCTGGGAATCTTACTGAATATGCTGAAAGCAGGTGTGAGCTTGTTTTACCTGAATATGGCTTGCGGGCAAAGCTATTCTATCCGTGATCTGTTTCAGGCATTTCGCGAGCATCCGAGTAAATATCTGTTGGTATCATTGGTAATCCTTCTGGTACAGTTCTTTTTCGCACTGCCCGGATATGCCTGTGATTACTTTTATCTAATGAATCCTTCAGATCAGTGGATGGTGCTTTCTTATATCTGTCGAATTGTAGGGCAGATTATCGTACTTCCTTTCACGCTGGCCTGGGCTCAGAGCTTCCGATTACTTCTGGATTATCCTTCCGTGTCCGCCGTGGAAGCACTTCGCAAGAGCCGGCAATTGATGAAAGGACATAAGGGCCGCTTATTCGTATTACAGCTCAGCTTCCTGCCTCTGGAGATTGCCGCAATCTTCACCATAGGAATCGGATATCTGTGGCTGAGTCCTTATATCAATATGACTTATACCCTCTTCTACCTGGATCTGATGAACCCACAGGAGGCTTAACCGATAGCTTTACACTGCCACTCGCCTCTTTATCACATCAACGAAAAATAAGCTGTAGTCAGGAACACTTCCCATACTACAGCTTAATTTATTTTATGAAATCAGTGTTTCACCTGCATCCACTTCAAATATCCATTGATAAACAGATCCAGTGAACCATCCAGCACTGCATCTACGTTACCGCTTTCTACCTCAGTCCGATGGTCTTTGACCATAGTATAAGGCTGCAACACATAAGAACGTATCTGATTGCCCCAACCGATATCCTTCACCTCACCACGAATATCAGACAATTTCTCTACATTCGCCTCCTGCTTCAGCATATATAGCTTTGCTTTCAGCATCTGCATAGCCTTGTCCTTATTCTGGAACTGGCTTCGCTCATTCTGACACTGTACTACCGTACCGGTGGGAATGTGTGTGATTCGGATAGCTGAGGAGGTCTTATTGATATGCTGTCCGCCGGCACCACTGCTTCGGTAGGTATCTATCCTCAGATCCTTTTCATCAATTTCCACATCCAGATCTTCTTCGATCTCCGGCATAACATCCAGCGACACGAAAGATGTCTGTCGTTTGCCCTGGGCATTAAAAGGAGAAATACGCACCAGACGGTGAACACCTTTCTCAGACTTCAGATAACCATAAGCATTCACGCCATTTACCTGAAATGTAACTGACTTGATACCGGCTTCATCGCCATCCAGATAGTCCAACACTTCCACTTGAAAGCCCTTGCGCTCTGCCCATCTTGTATACATACGATATAACATGCCGCACCAGTCACAGCTCTCTGTACCGCCGGCTCCTGCATTCAGCTTCAAGATTGCATTATTTTTATCATATTCTCCTGACAACAGAGTACCGATACGAAGCTCTTCCAATTCACTGATAAATTCATCCAACTCACTGCGGATCTCACCTACCAGCTCCTCGTCATTTTCTTCATATCCCATCTCAATCAGCATCAGGATATCCTCGTACTGGGTCTCTAATTTACGGTATATACCTACTGTATCCTTCAGATTCTTCAGTACCTTCATCTGCTTATTGGAGCGGTCCGGATCATCCCAGAAGCCCGGAGCCTCCATCTCCATCTCTAATTCCTCAATCCGCTTTGACTTGTTAGCCAGGTCAAAGTGAATCCCTCACTTCCGCTAATGGAGTTTCGTAAGTCAAAATTTCAGATTTCATCTGGTCTAATTCTACCAATTAACGTCACCTTCTTTCTGTTGTTGGCTAATAATTTTTATTTACGACCGCAGCATTGTTTGTATTTTTTGCCGCTGCCGCAGGGGCAGGGGTCATTTGGATAAACTTTGGCGTTTTCACGTTTTTTGGGGGCTTTGGCCAGGGAGTCGTCCTTGTTGGTGCCGGTTACTTTGGCTACCTGTTCGCGCTCTACTTTCTGCTCGATCTTGATGCGGAAAAGGAGGCGAACGGTCTCTTCTTTGATGTTCTGGGTCATTTCATCGAACATCTCGTAGCCGTTCATCTTGTATTCTACTAAAGGATCTCTGTTGCCGTAGGCCTGGAGGCCGATTCCCTGGCGCAGCTGATCCATGTCGTCGATGTGATCCATCCACTTGCGGTCGATGACCTTGAGCAGGATGACGCGCTCAATTTCTCGGATGGCTTCGGGCTCGGGGAATTCTGCTTCTT
This sequence comes from Lachnospiraceae bacterium, assembly GCA_017559435.1. GTDB lineage: Bacteria > Bacillota > Clostridia > Lachnospirales > Lachnospiraceae > Acetatifactor. The sequence continues at coordinate 6,542 of JAFYSG010000178.1, read as the reverse complement.
TGCTTTCGTACAGTTTTACGGCTTCCTCTTTTAACTGCTGTTTTAAGCTGTCCTTCTTAGGCTTGTGTACACGCTCAGCGTTTACAGGCTCTAAGGGGATGGTAGGAAGCAGTAAAGCATTGAGCTCCTTGAAATCCCATTCCTTTACATCGGAATCATCGTTGATGCTGATATCTACCGCATTCTCTGCAATGTCAGTGATCATCTTATAGATGACATCACGCATACTTTCACCGTTGAGTACACGGCGTCTCTCATCGTAGATGATTTCACGCTGCTCGCTCATGACACGGTCGTATTCCAGCAAATTCTTACGGATACCAAAGTTATTATTCTCTATCTTCTTCTGGGCAGACTCGATGGCACTGGTCAGTGCTTTGTGCTCGATTTCCTGCCCTTCCGGGATACCCAGAGTGTTAAACATACCGATCAGACGCTCGGAACCGAACAATCTCATCAGATCATCCTGCAGGGAGATATAGAACTTGGACTCACCGGGGTCTCCCTGACGGCCGGAACGTCCACGCAGCTGATTGTCAATACGTCTGGATTCGTGACGCTCTGTACCGATGATCTTCAAACCACCGGCAGCCTTCGCCTCATCGTCCAGCTTGATATCCGTACCACGACCGGCCATGTTGGTAGCAATGGTAACTGCACCGTGAATACCGGCATCTGCTACGATCTCGGCTTCCATCTCATGGAATTTGGCATTCAATACCTTATGCCTGATACCGCGCTTTGTGAGCCTGCGGCTGATCTCCTCACTGGCTTCAATTGTGATGGTACCTACCAGCACAGGCTGTTCCTTGGCATGGGCTTCTTCCACTGCGGCAACGATAGCCTGCAGCTTCTCTTCTTTGGTCTTATATACCGCATCCTGTAAGTCCTTACGTATTACGGGCATATTGGTAGGAATCTCAATAACGTCCATACCATAAATCTCACGGAATTCATTTTCCTCTGTCAGTGCAGTACCGGTCATGCCACACTTCTTGGCAAATAAATTGAAGAAATTCTGGAAAGTAATGGACGCCAGCGTCTTACTCTCTCTCTTTACCTTAACATGCTCTTTTGCTTCGATGGCCTGATGCAAACCGTCAGAATAACGGCGTCCCGGCATGATACGTCCCGTAAATTCATCTACGATCAATACCTGATCATCCTTCACCACATAATCCTGATCACGGAACATCAAATTGTGGGCGCGAAGCGCCAAGATCACATTGTGCTGAATCTCCAGATTCTCCGGGTCAGCATAGTTCTCTATATGGAAAAATTGCTCCACCTTCTCCATACCGGCAGCAGTCAGGTTCACAATCTTATCCTTCTCATTGACGATGAAATCACCGGTCTCTTCCTGCACGATACCCATGATAGCATCCATCTTGGACAGCTCCTGCATATCCTCACCGCGATGCAGCTGTCTGGCCAACAGGTCACACATCTCATACAATGCAGTAGACTTCCCGCTCTGACCGGAAATGATCAGCGGCGTTCTGGCTTCATCGATCAGCACAGAGTCCACCTCATCAATGATGGCATAATTCAGATCACGCAGAACAAGCTGCTCTTTATAGATTGCCATATTGTCACGAAGATAATCAAATCCCAGCTCATTATTGGTCACGTAAGTGATGTCACAAGCATAAGCCTCTCTTCTCTCATCCGGCGTCATACTGTTTAACACCACGCCTACCTTCAGCCCCAGGAACTCATGCACCTGTCCCATCCACTCGGCGTCACGCTTTGCCAGATAGTCATTGACCGTAACTACATGAACACCCTTACCGGCTAATGCATTCAAATAAGCCGGAAGCGTAGACACCAAAGTCTTACCTTCACCGGTACGCATCTCTGCGATACGTCCCTGATGCAGGATCACACCACCGATCAACTGCACTCTGTAGTGCTCCATATTCAGCGCTCTCTTGGCCGCTTCCCGCACTACCGCAAAAGCCTCCGGCAGAATATCATCCAAAGTCTCCCCTTCGGACAGACGCTTCTTAAATTCCTGCGTCTTGCCCCTAAGCTCCTCATCCGACATAGCCTGCATGGATGAACGCATCTCTTCAATCTTGTCCACTATGGGAATAATCCGTTTCAACTCTCTGGTACTGTGTGTTCCGAAAATTTTCTCAAAAGCTTTCATATTTCCTCTCAATCCGCTGCCGTTTCAGTAGCTTTCACAAAACCCTAACGTTAATTGTAACAGATTTTCCTAAGATATTCAACCTTTCTCTTACTTTTTAGTGCTAAACATTTTGTGAACAATATGTAAACCTATGAAGTTTTGTTCAATATCGCATATATTTGCTCACTGTCTCCCCGCCATCTGCCCTCCCACCAGGCGGCCCTTTCACCCCATCCCCCGGATTGCTAAAATGTAATTTACCTCTTGAAAATCTCCCCCAAATTGGTTATAATTCTTTTGTAGTGCCAAAAAAATCAACATGATAATAATTGAGGACAAACAAAATGAAAGCATTTATGGACAAAGATTTTTTGTTAGAAACCGAAACAGCAAAGAAGCTGTATCATGACTATGCCGAGACTACCCCGATTCTGGATTATCACTGTCATATCAATCCCAGAGAGATCGCAGAAGACCGGCAATTCGACAATATTACCCAGGTATGGTTGGGTGGTGATCATTACAAATGGCGCTTTATGCGTTCCTGTGGCGTTGAGGAAAAGTATATCACCGGCGATGCTTCCGATTACGAGAAATTCTGTAAATGGGCAGAGTGCATGGGCAAGGCTATCGGCAATCCTTTGTTCCACTGGAGTCACCTGGAACTGCGCAAATATTTCGGTTACTCCGGTGTACTTAGCAAGAAAACTGCCGACGAAGTGTGGAACCTTTGTAATGCCAAATTAAAAGAGCCTTCTATGAGTGTGCGTAATATGATCAAGCAGAGTAATGTAACCTTGATCTGCACTACAGATGATCCCATCGATTCTCTGGAATGGCACAAGGCCATTGCTGAAGATGACAGTTTTGACGTACAGGTACTTCCTGCATGGAGACCTGACAAGGCCATGCATATTCAAAAGTCTGACTTTGCCGACTATGTGGCCAAGCTTGCTGCCGCATCAGATACCAAGATCACCACCTTTGCAGAGCTGAAAGCTGTCCTCACAAACCGCATGGAATTCTTTGCCTCCATGGGCTGTAATATATCTGACCACAGTCTGGAATATGTGATGTACACCCCTGCTTCTGAGGAAGAAGTGACTGCCATTTTTGCAAAGAGACTAAGCGGTGAAGTACTTACCAAGGATGAAGAAAACAAATATAAGACTGAATTTATGTTATTTACGGGACGTGAGTGCCACAGACTGAACTGGACCATGCAGCTTCACTACGGCGTAAAGCGCGACAACAACAAGCTAATGTATAAAAAATTAGGTCCGGATACCGGTTTTGACTGTATTAACAACTACGCTCCTTCCGCACAGATGGCAGACTTTTTGAATGCCTTGAACGAAACGGAGCAGCTACCCAGAACCATTCTGTACAGCTTAAACCCCAATGACAACCAGGCAATCGGCACCATTTTAGGATGCTTTCAGGATTCCAGTGCTGTTGCTAAGATCCAGCAGGGCAGCGCTTGGTGGTTCAATGATAACAAGACCGGCATGATCGATCAAATGATCTCCTTAGCCAACTTAGGCAACCTGTCCGGCTTTGTGGGCATGCTCACCGACTCCCGAAGCTTCCTGTCCTATACCAGGCATGAATACTTCCGCAGAATTCTGTGCAACCTGATCGGTAACTGGGTAGAGAATGGAGAATTCCCGGATGATTTCGATATCCTGGAAGAGATCGTGAAGGATATCTCCTATTACAATGCAGTGCGCTATTTTGGTTTTAAACTGTAATTTCCGTTTGAACTTTTACCGAAACAGATAGTCTATAAAACAGCTGCCGCAAACCCCCAACGGGCAATTTGCTGCAGCTGTTTTTCTTTGACAGGCAATCTTTATTTCACATGATTCACATCTTCAAAAGTGCCCATCACCATCACACTCTCATCTGCCTCAAACACATGATTGGGATGTGGCAAAGGATAGATCTGCGTCCCTTTCTTGGTGGCCAGTACGCTGATATGATACTTGGTCCGAATGGACAAGTCCAGTATACTCCTGCCCACCCACTTGTCAGGAATGGCAATCTCATAAATACCAATCTCCGGAGTCAGCTCAATGTAGTCAAAAATATTGTCTGCTCCAAACTTAATAGCCAGACGCTCTGCGATCTCCCGCTCCGCATATACCACATAATCCGCACCATTTCTAAGAAGCAGCTTCTTATGCACATCTCTGGTGGCTCTTGCCACAATGTACTTACATCCCAGATCCTTCAACAATACAGTGATCTCCAGCACGCTCTGAAAATTCTCGCCAATAGCGATCACTGCCAGATCAAAATTCTTGATACCCAGAGACTCCATAAAGCGCTCGTCCGTGGCATCGCCGATCATGATCTGCTGTATTAATCCTACTGCAGCATCCGCACGCTCTTCATTTTCATCAATGGCCAACACTTCATGACCATTTTCAATAAACTTCTGAGCCATATGACGCCCAAAACGTCCCAATCCGATAATCAATATTGATTTCATATCTTTTTCACTCCTTATTGTATTATCCTACCTGCACCTTTTCAAGAGGATAGCTGGAAGAAACCACTCTCTTCTCTGAAGAAAATGCCAACAACATGGTAATGGACCCCACTCGTCCGCAGATCATCAAAAATGCCACCAACAACTTGGAAAACATTCCAAGTGTGGGCGTCACCCCAAAGGAAAGTCCCACAGTTGCCATAGCAGATCCTGTCTCAAACAATACTGTCATCATAGGCAGTCCTTCCACCGCCGCAATAATAACAGCCGTAGAAATCACCAGCAGCAAATACGTCATAAATACGCAAGAAGCGGTTCTGGTAATCTCTTCCTCCATTCTTCTTCCGAATGCTTCGATATTTTTCTTACGCCGGAAAGTGGTAAAAATGCTGACTAACAATACCCAGAAGGTCGTGGTCTTAATTCCACCGGCTGTGGAACCGGTAGAACCACCGATCAGCATCAGACAGATCATCACCAATTTACCCGAATCTGTCATAACAGATAGGTCTGTGGTATTAAATCCTGCCGTTCTGGCTGTCACAGACTGAAACAAACTGGCCAGAATCTTTTCCCCCAAGGTCATCCCTTGAAACATGTGCTGATGATTTTCCAGCAAAAAAATCACTACCGCACCACCCAACACCAGCACAACACTGATACTTAATACCATTTTACTCTGTAGATTCAGCTTCTTGAAACGAAACTTTTTGTCTTTTACATCATGCCATACAAAAAAACCTAATCCGCCAAGGAAAATCAACAACATGATCACTGTGTTTACATACCAATTGTCAGAAAGACCCGTCAAAGAAGAAAATTGTCCCGTCTCACTTCCCATCAGGTCAAATCCCGCATTGCAGAACGCCGATATGGAGTGGAAAATAGCATAATAAATTCCTTTCCCCCAACCAAACCTTGGTATAAAATCAAAACTTAGTAATAGTGCCCCAATACCTTCTATACTAAGTGTTCCCATTGCAATAAACTTAGACATCCTGACAATGCCGCCAATCTGGGGTGCTGAGATAGAATTCTGCATGATGGATCGCTGGCTCAGAGTGATCTTTCGCTTGGTAAAAGCCATGATCACAATGGCAATTGTCATAAATCCCACACCACCGATCTGGATCAGTGACAGAATCACCAATTGTCCAAACATTGTCCAATGTGTAGCCGTATCAAACCGTATCAGCCCTGTTACACAGGTGGCAGAAGTGGCTGTAAAAAAACTATCCGTAATGGGAGAACTTCCTGCCCCCTTCGTAGCAAAGGGCATTGCCAGAAGTACTGTTCCCAGTAAAATGATCAAGCAATATCCACCTAATATCAACTTCATGGGTGACAATCTTTGCCACATACTCTTCTTCGTTCTCACATTTTATCCTTTCATTCCACAAATGATTCAGTAAGAGGAGGCGCTTCACACCTCCCCTCAAAACGCTTTCTATAAGTATTCCATCGCAATCTCAAGCTCAAAACACCATCTGCACCAACAACATATACAAGACCGTCCCACCTGCAATAGACAAGAGCATCTGTCTCTTCCATCGGTGTAGCACAACAACCGCTGCAATACCGATCATTTCCGGTATCCCTCTGCCGCCCTCAAACACACTCACATTCTTCAGACAGTAAACCACCAACATCCCAAACACTGCCCCAGGCAATACTTTTCCAAGATACCGGACATACTTAGGCGTAGGCTTTCCTGCCGGAAATAACCAAAAAGGCAGAAACCGCGTGATCATCGTTCCAATGACCACCATCAGGATCGTAATCATCTGCTGCTTTAAAGTCATGCCACATCACCGCCTTTCTCAATGGTTTTTTTTAGCAATGTCAGCACAACCAGAATCGCTGTCATAGCCGGAATCATAAAACCATCCGCCCCAAACAAAGTCAAGCAGATCA
>JAFYSG010000177.1 GCA_017559435.1 Lachnospiraceae bacterium | reverse complement strand
TTTCTCCTTTTCGGATTATCATTTATTGTTTTCTTAAAATGGTTAAACCATTTTCTTACATTTTCGCCAATAGAGTGAATCAATTAGAATGCATCATCACCGTCAAGGGAAGATATAAAAAGAGCCTCCATCCCCACTACAAGGGACCGAAGGCTCGGCGGTACCACCCTAATTAATGCCGCTTCCTGCGACACCCTGCTTCTCCTACCGTTAACGCCGGTGTTACGCTGTATTTCCGGTACAATATGCACTCTCACACAGGACTCCAAGGCAGGTTCGGGATATTTCACATAAGGGCCTCTCAGCCGCACCTAAAGTGCCACGCCCTCTCTCTGGGATGCTTCCTATCCGTACTGTTCCTCTTCTTCGCCATTTTGCTACACTTTCTTAATTGAAAGTTCTTATATGGAGATTGTAGTGCATAAAGGTGGGAATTGTCAAGTACTAATCTTTTATTTCTATCTTTTCCATCTTTATATATACACTTTTCAAATTAGTCATACTTTCAACTTTGTTCGCTCTAACTTGAATCAAAGTATCTTCACAGGCTACAAACCACGCTGGTTAGGGTATTCTTACCTTATCATTTAATATTCTTTGCTCATTTTTCCATGAAACAAAGTATCGTTCCCATTCTGACATTTGATTATACCGCTCACTGAAATCAACAAAGCACATGGTCATATTATCTAAGTGATCTCTCAGATCAGATAATTCATCGGCTTGTTTTGTAAACAATTTTTCTAATTGATCAATATCTCTATTAGCCACTTGCTGCCAAAGCTTTTCAAATCGCGAAGCATATCCGGACCTCACATCCTGGAATAGAGGCATATCCTTGTATCCAAAATACGAACGTACATCCATAAGTGCTGAATCAAATGGATGAGTATAGATACGGTCATTTTCTATGTCAGGATTAGCAAACGCATTTTGCAAATCGCCAATCGCATCTGCAAGCGACCAGCTTTGAACTGACATCCTATTAACGGACATATATAATTCTCTCCCTAACTGCCGATTGTTTCGGATTGAATATATCCCATATAGTGAGGCAATTACTATAATTGTTGTAATTAAGAGAATAATTTTCTTCGTGGTAATGGGTAATATCCTATCTCTCATTGTTAGTTCTCTACCTCCTTTTTATATTTAATGTTAATTGTATTATACCTTATTTTTGCGCTATTGTTAATCAATTAGATTATTGTGTTGTTTTTTGTCAATCAATTAACCCTTCTTGAGTTTCCGCTGTTTTATCCACATGATGCAAAAAGCATTTTGTTCCTTATTAACAGCTTTCATAAAAATCCCCAAATATAAGGAATCCCAGCCGTCTTTGTGGTTATGGGCTTTGCCCTTAACTTCCTCTTCTGCCTTCTGTCACCTCTTAGTAACTCTTACTGCGTTGCAACTGCACACCCACAACGATGTAACGCCGGGACCCCCGGATGCCAGCCAACAGGCGGTGTTTTGCGGACGGACACGGAAGTGCCCCCTTTGCAGCAAGACAAGGCTTGACGTGCCCCCGGAAATATATTATAGTATACTTAAGCTTTCAAAGCAAAAGGACGGTATACACATGAAGAAAGAACTTTTCAGCATTCCCAACCTAATGGGATATTTTCGCATTATAATGATTCCGGTGTTCCTGGTTCTGTATTATCAGGCCGAAACCCCGGCCGATTATACCAAGGTCTTCGTAATCCTTGCAATCTCTATGCTTACCGATTTCTTCGACGGCAAGATTGCCAGGAAGTTCCACATGGAGACAGAGCTGGGTAAGGCTCTTGACCCCATTGCAGACAAGCTGACCCAGTTTTCTCTGGCCATTGCTGCCACATTACACTATCCGCTGATGATCGTTCTGGTGGTCTTCTTTTTCGTGAAGGAATTATATATGGGACTTATGGGACTATATCTGAAGAAAAAGAAGAATGTGTGGAACGGTGCCAAATGGTTCGGCAAAGTCAGCACCGGCATTCTGGACATAGGAGTATTTGTTTTACTTTTGTTTCCAAAGATACCACCTCAAGTGGCTACGATTATTATCCTGATCATGCTGGCAAGCATGGTCTACTCACAACTGCGATACATGATGCTGCACGCATCTATTTTAAAAGAGGGGAAGACGATCTGACGTCTTCCCCTAATCTGTTATTCTTCAAAATACCAACATTTAATCCCATTCTTGTCAAAAAACTCCATCCACTCATCATCGGGCTTCTTATCCGTGATAATGGCTGACATGTCCTTCAAATCACACATTTTGGAGAAAGCTACCCGTCCAAACTTTGAGCTGTCCACCGCCAGAATGGTCTCTTTGGCAGAGCGCATCATCTGCTGCTTCACTTGTGAGAACATTTCGTTACCATCGGTAATCCCTCTCTCCATATCCATCCCTTTAGAAGAGAAAAAGGCTTTGTCCACATTAAAATTGCCGATTCCATCCACGGTCTTAGGCCCCACCAGTGCCAAATATCCTTCTCTCAGACTTCCGCCGGCACAGATGATATTCCAGTCCGATACATCGGAAAGCTCGATGAGAATCTCAATAGAATTGGTAATCACAGTCAGATGAGATTTGTCCTTAATCGCCTTGGCGATAAAAACAGATGTGGAGCTGGCATCCAGCATAATGTGTTCTCCGTCGCGGATCAATTGTGCAGCCAGTTCTGCCACCTTCTGCTTGCCCACTGTATTGGCCTTCTTGCGTACATTAAAAGGCATATCAATACTGGTACTTTCATTTAATACAGCGCCACCGTAACTCTTGGTCGCCAAGCCTTCTTTCTCCAGCTTCTCTAAATCTCTTCTGATGGTCTCCTCGGATACACCGAACTGCTGACTGAGCTCACTGACTACTACTTTTCTCTCTTCCTGCAACTTCTCTAAAATGAGATTCCTTCTCTCAAGCGCTAACATGATGCAACCTCTCTTGTATAGTAAACATTCTTTCCGATCATTCCCTCATTTCATTGTACACTCTTGATTGGAAAATTGCAACAAATATTTTTAGCCCTAGTGACGTTCATCTCCGTATCGTCTCTGGCTGAACTGTTGACATAAAATCTCTCTTAAGAATCAGTAATTCTTCCAGTTGTTTTAAAATGTAGAACAGGATGGCCCTTGATTCAAATTCCTGGCGGGTAGTGGGTAGTTCCTGCTGTTCCATAGTGCGATAGAATTGATCCAGGCGCACAAGTATGGCTTCTGCTGTGTTGCTTTTGTGATAACAGCTTTCAATTTCCTGCAGAAGGTCTGCGATATGAGCAGCCTGTACCGGAAGATGACGGAGGCTTTTAATATTTTTGTAAATGCCTTGCAGCACGATACTTTGCTGCTCCCGCATGCGGATGTATTCCAGTTCGTATGTGTCTGTGGGCCTAAACTGGTTGTTGTAATTGGCAGTGGCGCAAAGACCTGCGGCTTCCAGACTTTTCTCCAATTTCTCAAAGAAGAATTCCGGATCGGATGTCCGGCTCTCTCTTGCGATGGAATCAGTGGCAAGCCAACTACTCATGTGGCGTAGAATTGCCTTGATCTGAATATCTACCTCCCCCGCAAGCCTGTCGAATTCCCACTGTCTGGGGTGAAGGTGCAGATTTACAAAAATGCCTGTCCCGGTACCGATCAGAAAAATCAAAGCTTCATTTATGATAATGGAAAGCGACATCGTTTCCTCTGCCAGAAAATGTGTAACCAGCACAGAGACACTGGTGATGGCCTCTATCCAGCCCATATTAAGGCAAAGTAATGCAAATAACAAAAGATATACACCAAAGGCAGGAAGTGTAAAACCCAATAATGCAAAAGAAATTGCCGCTAACACCAAGGCACACAGAAAAGCAATACCTCTCTTGGCAGCACTTTTTACCGTCTCTCTCTTGGTTTTCTGTATACTTAATATGGTGATGATCCCGGCGGTGGAAGAATATCGCAGGCCAAGTTCTCCGGCCAATACCAAAGACAGCAACGCTGCCAAAGTGATCTTCACACTTTTGATCCAGATTTCCTTACGCAGTAGGTGATTGATACCAGTCATTTGCAACTCCTTTTCTATCCATTGAATTGTAACAGTCGATAAGTACCATTGGCAAAGCCGCGCTCAGCAATTATGATATCATATTATATCTTGACTGTAAAGCAGACATGCGTTCAAATACAGTTTTGCCCAACTGACTTTTTGCATATTCCTCTTGCCCAAGGACCAAAAGCATATTACAATATAAATAGTTATCATATTTTCACACACCATCGCCAGGAGGACAAGGACATGAATCGCCAGATCACATACCTTATAGAAGATATACATGCAGGACGATCAATCCGGGAGTTTTTGCAGGGAAAAGGGTACTCGCGGCAGAATCTGATCGAACTCAAAAAGTACGAAGACAGTATCCTGGTGGACGGCGAGCCGCGATATATGAATTATTTGCTTCGCGCCCGTGATCTGCTGACAGTGCAGATTCACGATGAAGAGTGTTCGGAAAAAATCCCGCCGGTGGAGCTTCCACTGGATATTGTGTACGAGGACGCAGATTTGTTGGTGGTAAATAAGCCCGCCGGGATGCCCATTCACCCTTCTTTGAACAATTATGATAATTCACTGGCCAATGCTCTGGCTTGGTATTTTGAGAAGCAGGGAAAGCCTTTTGTCTTTCGCTGTATAAACCGGCTGGACCGAGACACATCAGGACTAACGATCATTGCTAAGCATATGGTCAGCGCCGGCATTCTATCTTCAATGGTGGCCCGCCGGGAGATTCACCGGGAATATATGGCCATTGTAAATGGAACTGTAACACCCACAGAAGGAACCATCGATGCTCCCATTGCCCGGAAGGGAGATTCCATTATCGAACGAGTGATCGACTGGGAGCGGGGTGAGAGGGCCGTGACCCATTACCGGGTATTGCAATATCAAAACAACTTGAGTCTTTTATCTCTTCACTTAGAGACCGGCCGCACTCATCAGATCAGGGTACACATGAAGTACCTGGGATTTCCACTGATCGGTGATTACCTGTACAATCCGGATATGACGCTGATCGGCAGACAAGCACTCCACTCTCACAGACTTACATTTTTACACCCCATGACGAAGGAACGTCTTGACTTTGTGTGCTATCTGCCGGAAGACATGCTTAAGGCGCTATTGTAACTAAAAATGCTTAAAAATATCACAATTTGTTCAAATACTTTTTATATTGTGGACACAAATATCCTGTATCATTAAATCATGGAAGCAAGCCAGTAATAAGCAAACTCCTTTTTATAAACTTTTTCTTTTCATAACACCGGCAGAGGGATATCTGCTGGACCTCCTTTTTTTTAAAATAAGAGACAATGCACCTCGAGGGCATTGTCTCTTTGTTTTAATTAAGATTTAACAAGTTCTTGCGTATTCGTTTTCAATAACTTATAGTAAGATAAATATTATAAAAAACATCACAAATTGTTCATATTCTTTTTATATGTAAGTCATAAATGTTCCGTATAATATAATCATACAAAGCAAGACAATAACAAGCAAACTCCTTTTTATAAACTTTTTCTTTTCATAACAGCCAGTAGATTTTATAATCTACTGGCCCTCCTTTTCTTTATCCCTTGCTAAAGAACTCTTGTATAAAGAAATCAAAAGCGCAACACCAATACTGTTGCGCCTTACTTATTTCAACAACTTTGCATATTGAACCCTATTTACTATTTCCCGGGAATCATTCTCTCCCTTACAAGATGGACTTGCAGATCTGCTCATCCGGATGTGCGATCACGGAGGAATCCAGGTACATACCCTTGGCTGCTACCACGGATTTGGCTCTCTGGATAGCAGACTCTACAGCGGCCACTTCACCGGTCAAGTACAGGTAGGATTTACCGCACATTCCCTTAGCAATACGAAGTTCGATCAGGTTCACAATGGCAGTCTTGGCAGCTTCATCTGCAGCCACAATAATTGATGCTGCATCGAAGGTCTCCAAAACGCCCAGAGCACTGATATTCTGTACTTGTGTGGTTCCGTAGATTGCAGGGAAAATACTCTCGTGAGGGTTGCCCAACACGAAGCTGTCTATAAACTGCTCTTCGTGTAAAGACTGTGCAGCATCCACTGCACTTCTCACAGCGCTAAGTTCACCGGTGATCAGGGCAATGTATTTGCCAGGGCATACTACCTGCGCTTCAATCAACTCTACTGCGGCAGTTTTTACCATTTGATCTGCAGCGGTCACACCGGCAGAAACTGTCTTAAATTCTATCATTCCAATTGCTTTTGCCATAATATTACAACCTTTCCAGTCTATGTCATATGGTTTGCTGATAACAGTATATTAGTGTCTTGTAATCTCCACGTATCTGTCAGTGATATCCGTCACAACACCGCATACTGATGCATGTACAGGAACGCTTAAACCTTGTGCTGCGTTGGCGATCACCTGTCCTCTGGTGACGTTATCACCTTTGGCTACCGCACACACTGCGGGAGCACCGATATGCTGGGAGAAAGGAATTCTCACTCTGTCTACGGGACGCACCATGTTATCCAAAGGCGCTTTTGTTTCATACTTGCTAAGTCCTAATCTTGCTTCCAGACGATTCTCCGGTGCCTTACGGTATTCTCTGGATTCTCTGACGGGAGCCGGCTTTATGCCTTTGGGTGCAGTAATACCGGCTTGCCTTAAACCGGTCTTGCACTGGTCAATCAGTGTTCTGGGGGCCAGACCCTGAGGACAGGAGAACATCTCACAAAGCCCACAACCGGTACAGAAGAACAGGTTCAGGAACGCATCCAGGTCTTCCACTTTATGATTGCTCATAGCCTGCATAAAGCGGTGAGGTTCAATAGGGTGACCCAGATTGTGTCTGGGACACAAGTCTGTACACATTTGACACTGGCAACAAGAGGAGGCTGCTCGCTTCATACTGATAGATGAAGGTATTCGCTTCTTCTGGATGATCACGTGATCCTCCGGCAGTACCAGGATGGCATTGGTGGTCTTGGTCACGGAATCATAACGATTTCCGATTCGTCCCATCATGGGACCACCTACCAAATATACCAGCTCCTTACCGATTTCCTTTTCTCCACCTGCCATGGCTATTACATCACTCAGCTGGGTTCCCAGTGGTACTCTTACGGTAATGGGATTTTCTACTTCTCCTACTACAGTGACCACTTTATCCACAACCGGTTTGGATTTTTCCACAGCTCTATACACATTATACACGGTTTCCACGTTAAAAACAGCCACGCCTGCCTCAATAGGCAGTCCTCCGGGGGATATTACCTTGCCGGTGGCTTCATAGATCAGCACCACTTCATCTCCCATGGGATAGGCTCCGGGCAATAGCTGAATCTTTACCTTGGGATAAAGGGGCACATATTGATTCAACGCCTCAATAGTGCTCTTATATTCTTCTTTAATGCCGATAATGGCTTCTTCTGCTTCCACCACATCTGCTATCATGGCAAAAGTTCTGACAATCTCCTGGGCACGCTCTTTTAAAAGCTGTCTGTGAAGCCGCAAAAGGGGCTCACACTCTGCGCAGTTCATCAGAATGGTGTTGGCTCTCTTATCTATTTTCATATATGTAGGGAATCCGGCTCCACCGGCACCTACGATACCATTTTCCTTAATGATTGTACTTAATTCTTCAACAGTCATGTGTCACCACTTTCTCCTGTCTTTTACAAGTATATTGCTTATTCCAGTCCGCTGGGGTCGTCAATAATACCCACAATTGCCGCATCTACGGGGGCTTTCTCCATATCACAGCCGATTCTGGCCGCACTTCCACAAGCCACCAATACATACTCACCGATACCGGCGCCGATATTGTCTATGGCTACCAGTGTACTGCCTTCTGCTTTCATACTGGAGATCGGCTCTACGATCATAAATTTATTACCAATTAAATTCTCATTCTTGCGAGTGGACACGATACTGCCCACAACTTTTCCAACTATCATAACCGCTCCATGTCCATGTGGCGAAAGAGGAGACTGTTATGACAGCTCCTCCCGGCCACGTATGTAACTATATTTGTGCATCTATTATTTCATAATTGATACCGTATCACCGGTTGCAATCTTGCAGGCATTAGCCTCATCGGTATCAATGTGCATCTCAAGTGTGAAAGATTTATCCACACGGATTTTTACCTGGTTGAAGATAGTGCCTCTCTCGTTGTCTGCTTTCACGGACACGATATCACCGTCATGTACGCCGGCAGCCTGAGCATCAGCGGGAGACATATGAATGTGACGCATTGCCACAATACAGCCCTCTTTCAGGTACAGAGCGCCCTTAGGTCCTACGACAGCAATGGGTGCACTGCCTGCAATGTTGCCGGATTCACGAATCGGAGCCTTGATGCCCAGCTTGAGTGCATCGGTAGCAGAGATCTCTACCTGAGATGCTTTTCTTACAGGACCAAGTACTCTTACATTCTCTATTGCTCTAAGCTTGATGCCTACCAGTGTCACCAACTCATTGGATGCAAACTGGCCGCCCATCAGCTCTTTCTTCTTTGTTAACTGATAGCCTTCACCAAACAGAACTTCTACATGTTCCTGGGTCAGGTGCACGTGTCTTGCGGATACGCCGACGGGTACTACGTAGCCCTTTTCGCTGGATTTCTCTTTGTCCAGTGCAGCGAGAACTGCTTTTGTGATAAATTCAATTTCTCTTGTTTCCAAAATTGTCACCTGCTCTTCGAATGTTGCCATCCGCTTTCCCTGATTATTTTCCAAATACTTTGTGTCAAATCGTAATATGAGGGAGTTACCGGAGCATCTGCAGGATGCTTCCCACAGATGCCCGACTACCCTTGTTTTTTACTGAATTCAATTAAAAACATGTGTGTGGCCCGTAACGGGCACACTTAAAATTGTGTTCCTATTATTTTGCCTGGGGCAAAATCATCTCAACGTCGCCGTGAGGTCTAGGAATTACATGTGTAGCGATAAGCTCGCCAAGCTTGCCTGCTGCTGCTGCTCCGCTCTCAACGGAAGACTTAACAGCGCCTACATCTCCACGTACCATAACAGTTACCAGTCCGGAACCGATCTTCTCAGTACCGATCAGAGTTACGTTAGCGGATTTGCACATTGCATCTGCTGCTTCGATAGCTGCAACAAGTCCTCTGGTTTCAACCATTCCTAATGCTTCCTGTGACATTCTTTTTTCCTCCTTCTTTGTTACAGATGTTGTCTCTGTAGTATGCTGAACTTGCGTTGTTTCCTTTTTTGTTTCTTTTGCTGTTGCTGTAGCGGCTTTCGCTGTCTTGGCAGCTGTAGTAGCCGACTTCGCTGCCCGAACACGGTTCGTGGCAGTTACTGCTTTCTTGGGTGTTTCTTTGTTCTCTGCCATTTACTTATCCTCCGCTTCCTCTTTCTTAAACCGACTCGCACTCTTTTTAACCATGCGCACGATCTCGGGATGAGGGTTGGCAATGACACCGTGGGAAACGGGTTTCTTGATCGCATGCTCACAAGCTGCTTCCACAGCCTGCGTAACAGCGGCAACATCTCCCTGTATCACGAGAGTAACAAGACGTCCACCCATCTTGCGTTCCCATGTCGCCAGCTCTACGTCAGCGGTCTTGCACATGATATCCAGTGCATCCATCGCAGCTACGACACCGACTATATCAATTAAGCCATATGATTTGCCCATTTCGATGTCCTCTTTCTTAGTTAATTACGGTCATACATTCCGCTCCAAAGCTATTGGAGGGAATGTATGAACCTTTATGCCGATTTTTAGATACCGGGCAGAATCTTCTCAACATCAGTATGAGGTCTGGGAATTACATGAGTAGCTACCAGCTCGCCAAGTCTGCTTGCTGCTGCAGCACCGCTCTCAACTGCTGCCTTAACAGCTCCTACATCACCACGAACCATAACAGTTACCAGTCCGGAACCGATCTTCTCGGTACCTACCAGGGTAACCTCTGCTGCCTTGGTCATAGCATCTGCTGCCTCGATTGCTGCTGTAAGTCCTCTTGTTTCTACCATTCCTAATGCTTCTTTAGCCATTGTTGTAATCCTCCTGAAAATAATTTCTTCATAATTTGTTGTGCCGGTTTGCCGGCAGTTATCAGTTTTAAATTTTTAACGGACTGTTACGTCCTAAAATTTACTTTTTGTCAAAAGCATTGAGCTTCAACATCTTGCAGGCATCATCTGTGGGATTTGCAATGATATGATGCTGTACCACACCTGCTACCTGTTTTGCCATTTCAATGCCTGCTTCCATAGCCGCTTCCACATCAGCGATGCTCCCGCGGAATTTAACGGTTATCAGATTTGGAACCGGAAGGGCTTCCGCATTGGCAGGCTTATTTTTATCAAAATTTTCGATTGTTACGTTTCCTGCTTTGCACCCGGCATCCGCTGCCATGATGGCGCACACCAGTCCGTATACCTCTAAGATTCCGACTGCTTGATTCACTGTGGCTCCTTCCCGTTACCGTACGGTTATCGTACGATTACTCGTTGATGATCGCAATCTTTAATCCGCTCATAGCCAGGTTGGTCTTGTGAGCTTCGTTGATCTCATCCAGAGAATATGTATGAGTGATCAACTTCTCCATGGGAAGGCCGATCTGCTTAGCACTCTTTAAGAAGTCCAGAGTGGTAGCATAATCTCTCAGGGTATATACCCAGCTTCCTACAGTAGTGATCTCCTTAGAGCAGATATCGAAGTGAGGGTTGATGGTTGCGTCTCCACCATTGATGAAGAAACCAAGCTCACATAATCCGCCGCCCTTACGGATAAACTTGTAGATGTTAGCATGTGCAACAGGTGAACCGGTACACTGGAAAGCAAAGTCTGCAGGATGTCCGCCAAAAGCGTCTTCTACTGCTTTAGTCAGTGCTTCGATACCCTTGTGATCCTTGAAGTTTACAGAGCCGCTTGCACCCAGTTCTTTTGCGAAATCCAGTCTCTTCTGCTCGCCGTCTACTGCGATGATATTCTGGATACCCATGGTGCGCAGAACTGCGATACAGATCAGACCGATAGGTCCGCATCCCTGTACTGCCACTCTGGAGTTGAAACGTAAGATTCCTGTGCTCTTAGCTCTCTCTACTGCATGGATCAATACTGCACAAGGCTCGATCAGGATTCTGGAAGCCAGATCCAGATCACTTACATTAAATACAGCGGAACCGCCTCTTAATACGATGTAATCAGCAAACCAACCGTTCAAATGAATATCATCATCGGGCAGAAGGCCATATACATCAGCAGCACCAACGTTCTGCTTATTTAAGTCAAACATGGTAATTGCAGGGTCATCCTTCAGGATAACGGAGGTAACTACCTTGTCTCCTACATGGAGAGGCTTACCTGCGCTGTCAACTTTCACGTTTTTACCCATCTTCACGATCTCACCGGTTCCCTCATGTCCCAGTACTACGGGGATCAGGGAGAAGGGATCTCTCTTAAACTCATGAGCGTCGGTACCACAGATACCACATCCCTCAACCTTAACCAGCATATCGTCATCTCCCAATTCAGGAATCGGGAACTCTTTGATCTCATAATGCTCTAAAGCAGTCAGCATAGCAACTCTGGCAGTCTTAGGAATTTCACCATTGCCGGCTTTCTTTCCGTGACATCCGCCGCCATTCTTGCAGCTGCCGTCACATACATGACCACCGTTCCCCTTGGATTCCATATTCAGGAGAACCTGCTTCACAATTTCTTCTACATTCACATTCTTCAAATCCATTGTGTTTTCCCTTTCTATTATATTATTTATCTGATACACAAACTATCCGTCATTACGCAGCGTCTGCTCTTGGTAAAGCTCTTTGCGCTGGTAAGGCCTTCACCGGTACGGCTTGCAATGGTGAAGGTACAATATCCTTCGCCGCCAAAGCCCAGAGCGGAATAAGAAGGTCCGTTCTTAACCAGGATAGCGGTATCAATTGCTTTCGCATATTTGGTGATGTTGTCCACATTCTTAGAGTGGATGTGAGCTGAGTGGCGGTTGCCATGCTCAAGCCATACAGCCTTCTCTACAGCATCATCAAAATCTTTCGCACGTACGATACCCAAGATAGGCATCATCAGTTCTTCTGCGATCAGCGGATGCTCTTTCTCACCTTCAAAGATGATGCAGCGGATATTATCCGGTACGCTGACACCGATCATGCCAAGCAATGTCTTAGCATCACGGCCTACACACTTACGGTTCAATCCCTTCGGGGTCAGAACGGTAGCGGTCAGTTTATCCTGCTCTTCTTTGGATGCCAGGTAGCAACCCTGCTCAGTTACCATGTAATGCATCAGCTCGTCGATGACACTCTCAACTGCAACCACTTCTTTCTCAGCGATACAAGGAAGGTTGTTGTCAAAGGTACATCCGTTTACGATGTCACCTGCTGCCTTACGAACGTCCGCGGTCTCATCTACCAGTGCAGGAGGATTACCGGCACCTGCGCCGAGACCTCTCTTACCGGAGGAAAGTACTGCGGTAACTACACCGGGACCGCCGGTAGCTACCAACAGAGGAATATCTTTGTGCTTCATCATCACACTGCTGGACTCCAGAGTAGGTTGTTCAACAGTACAAGCCACGTTATCCGGTCCGCCTGCTTCCAGAGAAGCTTCATTGATCAGATTAACGGCATAGATGGAAGTCTTAATCGCCTGAGGATGAGGGTTAAATACCACTGTATTACCCGCTGCGATCATACCCATGGAATTACACAGTACGGTCTCACTGGGATTGGTGCAGGGAGTGATGGCTCCGATAACACCGAAAGGTCCCATCTCGATCAGAGTCAGTCCTCTGTCGCCTGACCATGCAGTGGTGGTAATATCCTCAGTACCGGGTGTCTTCTCAGCTACCAGAATGTGTTTTAAGATCTTGTGACCTACATTACCCATTCCGGTCTCCTGAACACCCATGCGGGCGAAGGTCTCAGCCTGTTCCTTCGTCTTTTTACGGATATTGGAAATGATCTTCTCGCGCTGGTCCATGGACATATTCCTGATCACTGCCTGTGCTTCCTTGGCAGCGGCAATTGCCTCGTTCATATCTTTGAAAACACCGTGCTTTCCGGCAGGGTTTTCAGCAATCTCAAGCTTGGCAATCACTTCTTGTACAATATCTTTTACCAATTGCTCGTTCATGTTATTAGCTCCTATCTAACGCAACCGGTCAGACCGGTGCGTCTTATATTTTCACAGCTGATCAGCTTACGCCTTAAGCTGCTTATTACTTCTGCCCTGTAATCTCGCGAAATGCTTCCACCGCGAAATCAGCCAGATGAATATCCTGTTCGGCACTTCCGCCGCTGACACCGATGCCTCCTATGATGTCCTCTCCTACTTTCAGAGGAGCGCCACCGCCGAAGTTCACGATGCGTCCCTGGTTGGTAAGCTGAATACCATACAACCCGCCACCGGGCTGGCTATACCGCCCCAACGTCTCCGTGGTCATTTTAAAAGCCACAGAAGTATACGCCTTATTCACAGCCACATCAAAACTTCCTATGTAAGAGTCGTCCATACAGCGAACAGCCACGATATTACCGTGGGCATTGGCCACTGCGGTAACTACCTTCAGTCCCATTTGTCGTGCCTCGGCCTCTACTTTTTTCATAAGAGCCTCCGCAGCATTAAGAGTAATGTTGGCAGTCATACGGGATATCTGAGTCTGTTTAGAGCCCGCATCCTGATAATTCTCACCGAGAACCGACCGGATGGCCCGGGCAATCATCTGCTCATTCACATTCATATTTATTACATTCCCAGCTGAGCCAGAACCTGCTTGGTGATCTCTGCCACTACTTCAGGGCTCATCTCTTTAGGCTGTGCGCTTACGGAACCGGTACCACAGCCGCCACCGCAGTTATGGCAGTTGGTGCCGCCCTTGTTTGCACACAGATCAGCGGGATGCTTGCCGGGAAGACCCATCTGACGTCTGATCTCATACAGCTTCTCGATGGTATTCTTATCGAATTCCTTCGGTCCGCCCAATGCTCTGGACTTGTACAGCAGCTCTGCATAGAACTCCAGAGACTCCATCTTGTGGTAAGCAGCCAGCAGATCGGTAGAATATGCCAGTGCACCGTGGCTCTCAAGCAGTACTGCATCATAGTAAGGCAGATACTTCTCTACATTGTCAGGAATCTCCATGGTGGAAGGTGTACCATACTCAGCGATGGGCACACAGCCAAGAGCGATTACTGCTTCAGGCATGATAGGCTGGGTCAAAGGAATACCGGCAATTGCAAAAGCAGTTGCGAAAGTAGGATGTGCATGTACAACAGCTCCTACATCAGGTCTCTTCTGATATACTCTCATGTGCATCTTGATCTCGGAAGAAGGCTTAAATCCCTTGTTTGCCTGGATCACATTACCCTGAGCATCTACTTTACAGATGTACTCCGGGGTCATGAAGCCCTTGGAAACACCGGTAGGAGTGCACAGGAATTCATTGTCATTCAACTTAACGGAAATGTTACCATCGTTAGCTGCAACCATGTTACGGTTGTAGATTCTCTTACCGATTTCACAGATCTGTTGTTTCAATTCGTACTCATTTTTGATCATTTTTGAGTTCCTCCTTAATATTTATAACATTAATGTTTTGATTTTGTTGCTTTAATTTACATTATACCCTCGAATCCCACACAAGTCAACATGTTATGAGAATTTATTTCTCTACAATGGGCAAAAATAAATATAAGCGGGGATTTGATTTCAAGGTGCGGGAGTGAGTTCCCATGGCATAACATCCCCTGGTTCACGGAGATACTCTAATATCTCGGGGATGCCTTCACCGGCTTTGGAATCTACGAAGAAGATGGTCTTGCAGCCGGCTAAGCGAAGCCATCTGGCGCTTCGTTCGGGGTTGGCTTTGGGATGGTCTATCTTTGTGACGATTCCAATGACGTCGCGATTGCACATGCAGGTGATGCAGGGTGGGTAGAGGGAGTAAGGTTCTGTGGCTGATAATAAGAGTCCCACCACCTGTGCCTCGTAGGTGTATAGTGCCAGTGCATGACCCAAGGTATGGGTCTGCAGATACTCACCCGGGGTGTCAATAATAACGTCAAAATTGTTCACATATTGGGTCTTATGATATGTAATTTCCTTGCCTTTTAAGGCCTGTGTCAGAGTGGTCTTGCCACACTCGCTACGGCCTATAAAGATAATTTTCTTCATAATAATATCACCCCGGTCAGGTCTTGGTGATCTCACAGATACTGTAGCCTAAGGTACTCTGGGAGTAATCCAAGATAGCTCTGGTGGCAGATTCTACCTCGGACACACTTCCCGTGATGATCAAAGAACCACTGAAACGGTCTACAAAACCCAGCTCTGCACCGGAAGACTTCACTGCAATATCTGCTATGATGATTGCCGTCTCCGCAGGGGAGATGGTCATAACGCCGATGGCTGATTTGGAATATTCTACTCTGGGATCTAAACCCAGCTTCTCATACAGAACAGGATCCGGGTTGGCAATAATATGAGCCAGAGTGATCTGGCGGCCGGGCACCAGCTCCTGCACGATTCTCTGCTTGCCGTCAAAACTGCTTGTGTCAAAAATCATGATCTTCCTCCATGACCGATATGTTTAATCACTCATCGGTACTAGTACTCTATCTTTATTATAATAGCATCTTGTCCGAAAGTCAATAGGAAAATCATTGCTTTTGACTGATTTTGTGGGATTGAAATGTGGTTTTTTGTGGTTTTGAAAGAGTTAACAAGAGGAAAATTGACATCCACACCATTGACAGAATTGCTTAATAAAGTTAAAATAAAGGTAACCATTCACACAGTGAGCGACGTTCAACACGCATCCAATCGCCTGAAAGGAGAAAGCCATGCAGATTGCGGAGATTATGGAAGAAATTATCATACAATGTGCATCTTACGGTGCCCGAGAAGCTATCCTGTTTGGCTCACGCGCCAAAGAAACTGACACGATGCGCAGTGACTTTGACATTGCCGTAACCGGAGTCGCTGACATAGAACGCTTACGGGAAGCGCTGGATAATATCCCTACTTTATATAAAATTGACTTAGTAGATATGGACACATGCCGAAACCAGCTGTTATTGGAGGACATACGCACCTATGGACGCAAAATTTACGAAAAGATTTGAAAGTTATCAAAACAGCTTAGCTGCCCTTACAGAAGCCAGGCAGCGTGACTTGACGGACTCCTTTGTCCTAAGCGGCACCAGTGCCAAGTTCTGCATTACCTTTGATTTGGCATGGAAAGTGATGAAGGATATTCTGGTTCAGCACTACGCCATCACCAGTTTTGTGTCCGGCTCGCCCAGAGAGGTGCTCCGCACCGCCTTTCAAGCCGAAATGATAGACGGGGACGAATGGCTGGATATGTTAAAAGTAAGAAATGAACTTGCTCACGATTATGACGGAGAAATTGTGACTGCACACTGTCAGACCATTATCCACCTTTACGTAGATAAATTACAGGCTTTTCAGAAAAAAGCCAAGGAGATCATAGCATGTTGCCAATAGACCTTCACACCCACACCGTAGCCAGCGGCCACGGCACTACCAATACCATTGCCGACCTGGCCAAAACTGCATATGGAAAAGGCATGCTTTTACTGGGTGTCTCCGACCATGGTCCCGCCACGCCGGGTTCCTGTCAGGAGTCTTATTTCCGCAACTTGAAGTCGGCACCAAAGAACCGGGCAGGTGTTATTATGTTATACGGTGCAGAGGCTAATATATTGGATGAGCATGGACATCTTGACCTTTCCGAACCGATCCTTTCCGGCTTGGATTTCTGCATTGCCAGCATTCATCCTCAGACCTTTCGAAGCCCTGCTTATCACCGGTTTTCCTTCTGGGACAGAAGACAAGTGGCCGAAGATACCGAAGGAGCTAAGCGTTATAATACCCAGGCTTATATCCGCACCATGGAGCGTCCTTATGTGAATATCATCGGCCATCCGGACGACCCACATTATCCTATCGACTTTGAGCAATTTGTGGAAGCTGCTTTGCAAAATCATGTGATCATAGAGGTAAATGAAGCTTCCCTAGTTCCCGGCGGTTATCGCGGAGATACCAAAGAGAATATGAAGACCATTTTGAAGCTTTGCAGACAAAGACAGATGCCAATCCTACTCTCCAGCGACAGCCACGGCGCAAAAGGTGTGGGAGAAGCACCCTATGCAGAGGCTTTGGTGCAGGAAATGGCATATCCCAGGGAACTGATCGTGAATTATATGGAGCCGCAAGCGGTTTGTGCTTTGTTAAAAAAACGAAGATAGTACCACCAAAGACGCCCCCAACTTCGACTGCACTCCACAAACATTGATAAAGGAAGATTGGCATGAAAATTATCTTATTGCGCCACGGTGAAACCATATGGAATAAAGAACGCCGCCTCCAAGGCTGTCAGGACATCCCTCTGTCTGATGAAGGCAGGGAACAAATCCGCAAAACCGGACAGCAACTGGCCCAGACTTTTCCTCATATCGATCAGATTCTCACAAGCCCCCTGGCACGCGCAACGGAAAGTGCCCGGATCATAGCCAGGGAACTGCATTTTTCCCCCGAAGCAATTCTTACAGAGCCCCTTTTTACAGAGCGCAATTTCGGTGTGGGCGAAGGATTAACCTATGAAGAAGCACTGGCCAAATACCCTGACAGCAATTACCCGGGCATGGAGACATTGGATGATTTATACCGCCGGGCCGAGGCTGCCATTCATCAATGTGCAAAAGAATATTCCGACAGGACCGTGCTGGTGGTGGCCCACGGCGCTATTATCAAAGCCGCGCTGGTGGCTCTAACCAACGGACGGATCACGTATTTTGACGAAAATGTGTGGATCAACAACGGAAGCTACTGTCTGTTGGAATACGCACAAAAGAAATGGAAGATTCTCACCATCCCACACTCACGCTCTCCCTTGGCATCACAATCTCCTCCATAAGTGGTTCCAGCATCAACAGACCGGTTACATGAAAGAATTCTTTCTCACCTCTGATCACCCGCAGTCTTTCTACATTCAGTTGCACCCTTTCACCGGGCACCACATCCAGCAGATTTCCTTTCATTTCGCAAGCCAGCTTGTTTCCCTGCGTCTGTTTTTCTCCCGTAACCATAAAAGCTTTTCCTGTATAATCCCAATCATAAGTGACTGACAGATTTCCGGTTTCCGGCCAAGCGGCATCGTCCCGAACAGGTTTCCATTCCAATGCCAGGGATCCGCTGCTGCCGCTCTGACCTGATGTACCGCCAGCTTCCGGCATGCCCTTCCAGTGCAAGGTCACCTCTGCCTCTTTGGGATCCGTGGTCTGGGTTTCATCAGTCACGTACATGGTTATGGTTACTACATCCACCGTTCTCTCTTCGCCCAAAAGATCCAGCGTGAATTCTATTTTCACACCGCTCTCCAGGTCAGTCAGTGCTTCGGGTGTGGAGATACGGACAATGCGGTCGTCTTCATCCAGGTAGATATCCAGCAACAGTTGCTCTTTGAAACGGACCGTTTTGTCACTGTCCAGTATCTGCCCCAGCTTAATAAACAGTTGGTTCACTGCCTCGCCCGGAAGCTTCAGTGTATATCCTGTCCATTGGATCTCCCGGAAGCTGTTTTCTATGGTAAATTCTTTGTCGGAATCAATAATTTCCACTTGTGCCAGAAAATCCCGAACTTCTGCCTCTGTCATAAGATCGGCCCCTCTCTGCCCTATGCTGCCGGCTACAAAGGCGCCTGCCAAAAGACCGCGAACCGTATCGGAATCTCCCGCACTTTCATAATCCTTCGGTATATTCCATCCCACCAATTTGGCCAGAAAAGAATCGTTAAAGCCGGACACCAATCTGTCTGCATCCAGTTTTAGAGCTTTGGACGTAAGGCTTGGCAATTTCAGGTACAACTCCTCCCCCTCCATGGCCACTTCCAGATCCAGCCCGTCTTTGCCAAACATACTGATTTCTCCTACAGCTTTTAACAATCTCTTCTGCCGGTCTGTGGATTTATCCAGCTTCAGCCCCAGGGTGCTGACTTCCTTACCGGGCAGGCTCACATCCACTTCTGCCACCGTATGGGTGGCACCATTCTGCAGCTTTTGTATAAGCTTATCAAGCTCCGCTTCTGCCAACACCGGGTTATAATACCGGGACAGCTCAGCACCCAAATTCACCATTCCTTTAGTCAGACGCCACTGCGGCTGCTTTGCCCGGGCAAAACAGACAGCCGCAACTGCTATCACCAAAAATCCTGCTGCAATCGTCACTCCTAAGATTTTCTTTCTCTTCACATGCCCCTTCATCCTCTATTCTCCTCCTCTTTTCTGCCCATACCTCCATTTTATTCATCTACTATAGTATATCATACAATATTCCCCTCATGTGAATGTTTAGGAAAATCTTATAAATCATTTTTATTCTATTGGCGCACAAAAAGCTCCGTAAAAATACAATAATTCATCAATACGTCTTGTAATATAATCAGCAAATTCTGAAGGAGTCCTATAATAACCACGCAACAACATGGTGTTAGCCTTATAAAAAGCTTTAGCAACTTGCTTTAATTGTTTTAATTTGACATAATACATTGGCAACTCTAGGGTATCTATTGCAACATCTTCTGTTATAAATGGTGAACCATATCTCCACTCACTCTCATAGTCGGGCCAACATGCTAAACCATACCCTATATTATCACCAATAATAGCATTTGAATCTGTTGTAACAAAAATCTTTGTTCCTTTTTTTAATATAAATATGGGATCCTGATCATCTTTGCTATTGTAATATTCAACATCGCATGGCAATATAATGCTTTTCGTATACGAAAGGGACGATCCAATCGGGGCAATTGTTTGAGGAAAAAAATAATCATAGTACACATCAAAGTCCATTTCATCCAGTGGTATTCCAAGAGAATATGGCTCCTGCTTTTTGTTGTCTCTGAAATTTTTCTCCCACTTTTCCCTATACTCTTCCTTATCCTCTTTCTTATCCAAATAATCTTTATATCTTATCCATGCAAAACTTGACATTACTATTACAATAAAAATTAATAGTATGATCTTCCAAAGTTTTTTTCTCATAAAACTCCCTCCACCTTTAATTGTTTATAAACAAATTGTAATATTGTTTAAATTATCTGTCAATAACATTTTATGTGGTTATTTGCGCATTTAATTGCATTGAAAAAGTGCCAGGTTCTGACCTCATCGTCACGAACCTGGCACATGTTCCTTTGAATATATAGCTTCTAACTTATACCCGATAAGTCTTTACTGCAAAAGACTCAAAGATGCAGTCTCTGGCACTTGCCAGATCGCTAAGCTCACCATTTGCCATCATCTGAACTGACAGATTACCGATAGCAGTGGCCTCAGTAGGACCTGCAAATACTGTTCTGCCGGTATACTTGGCTGTCAGTTCATTCAGGTACTCTGCATTGGCACCGCCACCTACGATACTGATACTGTCATATTTCTTGCCGGTCATCTCCTGAATCTCTTCGATGGTATCACCGTAACATTTTGCCAGACTGTTGTAGATTACGGAAGCGATCTCACCATAGGTCTCGGGAACGGGCTGTCCGCTCTCGGCACAGGCTGCCTGCACTTCCTTGATCATGTTCTTGGGCGCCAGGAAACGATTGTCATTACAATTTACCAGGGAAGGAATGGTCTGTTTGGAAGCCTCCTCACAGATCTCGCCAAAGGAAAGATCCAGTCCTTTCTCTTCCTTCAACTCTTTCTTCACAGACTGAATCATCCAAAGACCCATGATGTTCTTCAGGTAGCGGAAACGATACTGATATCCGCCTTCATTGGTAAAATTATGTGCCTTGCTCTCCGGGCTGCAGTCAGCTTCCTTGCGCTCTACGCCCATCAGTGACCAGGTACCAGAACTTATGTATACCGTATCCGGATTGTTACTGGGCACTGCCAGTACTGCGGAACCGGTGTCATGGGTCGCAGGCAAAACTACCTTACAATTAAATCCTACCTCAGCCTGTACTTCAGGTGTCAGATCTCCCAGAACCGTACCGGGCATTCTGATCTCCCGGAACATCTCTGTGGGATATCCCAATCTTTCGATCAGCTCCAGATCCCAAGTCTTGGTCTCGGGACTTACCAGCTGGCTGGTGGTTCCTTCCGTGTACTCATTGGACTTTACACCACTGAGCAGATAGTGGAAATAATCAGGAACCATCAGGAAGGTCTTAGCCTTCTCAAGATATTCCGGATGCTTGGTCTTCACAGCCATCAGCTGATAGATGGTGTTGTAAATAGCCTTCTGGATACCGGTTCTGGCATACAACTCATCCTCAGGAATGATCTTGTATACCTCTTCATCCATACCGGTAGTGCGCTCATCACGATAGCCAACGGTATTACCCAGCACCTTGTCGTTCTCGTCAAGCAACACAAAGTCAACCCCCCAGGTGTCTACACCTACGCTCACCGGAGCCTTACCTGCATCGTTACACTTCTTAAGTCCGGTCTTAATCTCTTTAAACAATGCATCGAAGTCCCAGCACATCTCGCCGTCCTTCTCACTCATTCCATTGTAAAAGCGGTGCATTTCCTCTAAAACCAGCTTTCCATCCTCCATGTGACACAGAATGTGGCGGCCGCTGGATGCTCCGATGTCAATTGCTAAATAATATGCCCCCATTGCTTTTCTCCTTTCTCTCTCCACCATGACCCGGTTTACAGTGTTTGCCCGGGTTGTGATGGTTGTTCTGGTATCTATCATACCACATATTGTAAAAAAAGAAAAGGACACTTATTGAAATTTAAAGTGCCCTAATCTGCAAAATTTACTTATTTATTCAGATATTTTACAACTTCAGCCGCTACTAGCTTAGTCAACGCTTCCACATCCATAGAGGACATGCCGCCACCCAGACGGCAATCTGCCTTGCCATCGCTGCTGAACAGTTTCATCTTCTTCATAGTCTCCTGCTTAACAGCCTCTACTGCTGCAGGAATCAGATCGATGATACCCTTGTTCATATTGGAGAATCTTTTAAACTCAGCTTCTACTGCTGCCACATTGATATCTGTGAAGATATTTACCTTGCTGATACCTTCCTGAATAGCCTTCTGGAAATCATTGTCAGTAAGGCCGGAACCGCCGTGCAGTACCAGAGGAACATCCACGGTATTGGCAATGGTGCGGATTCTCTCGAAGTCCAGCTTAGGAGGCAGCTTGTATGCACCATGTGCATTACCTACTGCGATAGCCAGAGCGTCAACACCGGTCTTGTCCACGAAATCCTTAGCAAGCTTAGGATCTGTGAAGAAAGCACTGGGATCTGCCAAGTGAGAGCTTCCCTCTGCAGAACCTTCATTGTCACCTACATGCCCCAACTCACCTTCGATGGTAGCACCGTAAGAGTGTGCAATATCAGCCATCTCTTTTACTTTATGAACGTTCTCCTCGTAGGAATCGGTGGAGCAATCGTACATAATAGAAGAAAAGCCCAGCTTCAGAGCCTGAATACAAGTATCGTAAGAAAGACCATGATCCAGATGTACTACAACCGGAACGGAAGCCTTCTTAGCCATAGGGATCAAATAATAAGAAACCTCCTCCAAAGGACCATAAGGAAGCAAAACTTCTGCGGTACCCATGATAACAGGAGATCTGGTAGCCTCTGCTGCATTGATAATACCACGTGCCAGCTCCAGGTTAACCGCATTAAACAAACCAACTGCATAGTGATTCTTCTTCGCGGGACGAAGAACCTCATTCATATTAACTAACATTCGTGTACCTCCTGAATATGTATCAAAAAATATCTAATCCTATCATACCACTTATGTGGGATTTTGTCACGCTCTTTTCAAAAATTAATAAAAATAATTAAAAAAATGCAAAATCCCACACAAAACCCGTACAAACCCACAAAAAATTATAAACGCCTAGTTCTTTGCCCAACCGGCCTTGATCTTTGCTTCCAGCTCTTCAAAGGGCTTCAGTCCACTTAAAGCATCATAGGCTGCTACACAGGAAGCTCCCGTGGCTGCTGCCAGATGCATGGTATCTTCCAGGGAATAACCTTCCAGCATAGCAGTCAGGAATGCTGCGATACTGGTATCTCCCGCACCGGTTCCGGACAGAATCTTTTCCGGTACGTAACTCTTTTCAAAGCCTTCCTTACCAGCCCACTTCTCCGGATCCAACTGCGCCTTTTCACCTACACCGCCCAGTGTGATCTTGTCCGCGGTTCTATAATACATGCCCGGCGCACCGCATTTGATCAAAAGCACCTTTGCACCCATCTCCATGCACCTGTCGGCCAGAGGCTTTACGTCCTTCTCAATATCCAGGATCTCTGTAATATCCCTGCCGGCCGCACGCTCCTGCCACTCATTAAAACGATCCTTGTCAAGCATGTAGCACAGCTCTTCTACACTGGGAACCATAAAATCCACATAAGGGATCACACCCTCAAGAATCTTCTCCCAGTCAGCAGCTCCTGCCTCTGAATTAGGATCGATAGAAGCAAAATCAAGAGATGTTGCCGCGCCGCATTCTTTCGCCATCTTCATGATCTTGATCAGCTCAGCACCGTTGTTCTCATACATGGTCTTCATAAGAGGCGGATAACCGAAGTGGAACAGACTGGCTTCTTTCATTTCTTCCATAGGAATATCTTCTGCACGGAACGTATTATTCGCGCCGCAGTTATGTAAAAATATACGGTCAATGCCCGGGATTGCCAGAATAACAGAATAAGAAGTAGACTCACCCGGAGACACCAAAAGTCCCTTTCCTGCATCATATTTATCCAGCACATTGCGTACCATCTCACCAAAGGCATCATCGCCCACCTTGCCCATCAGTGTCACATCTGCGCCCAGAATCTTCATACCAAGTCCAGTATTGGCCACAGAACCGCCTGTATGTACATCTGCTTCATTTACATTCAAAAGCTTTCCCGGGGAAAGGATGTCCGTCAACTGATCTACTTTCTTTCCAGGGAAAACCGGTGTGATATCCAGACAAATATGCCCGGCAGCAATCACTTTCTTTTTCACCATTCGTACCTCCTGACATTTTGTATGATTAAATTATACTGGAAACTCACACAACAAAAAGTACAATCTTGCGATTTACTGCTTGCATTATTGTGCAACCACTATTATACTATACTTAAATGGATTGTTTCACTTTTCATCATTAACACTTAAGGAGAACAATGGATGAGCACCCAGGGACAATTGGAAATTGTCAGACATACAACCACCAAACATTTGGAAATTTTCCTCATAGAAATGACCTCCAAGAATCTGCATACCCACAGCGATATGGAACTGGGGATTTTGATGCAGGGCTCTATTACGCTTTTTGTGGATCAAGAGAAATACGAGCTGAAAGCAGGGGATGTGTATCTGATCAACCGCTACCAGCTTCATTCCTTCTCGGGCGCACCCGGACAGAATATTATTCTTACCTTTCAGATACATACCGATTTCTACCGTAAGATCAGCCATCAGCTGGAGTATCTGCGTTTTCAGGAGAATGTGTTCTGCGATGGGCCTGTATATGACAGAATCTATCCTGTTTTGATGGAATGTGCGGATTATTATTTTAAGCCTGATTTATTCAGTGAGGTGAAATGCTCCTCGCTTTTTCTGGATGCCCTCCATACTTTCCTGCAAAATGTGCCGTATATCATGACCAACGTGCGTGAATACTCATCAACCCAGAATAATGCCCTTAGGATCAACCGGATCACTGACTACATCCTGGAGCATCATCAGGAGCGGATTTCCCTGGAGGACATTGCCTCTTTGGAGAATATCACCTCATTCCATGCCTCCCATTTTATAAAAAAAATGCTGCAGATTTCTTTCCAGGAATACCTGAACAATGTACGGTTCGATCATGCGCTGCAGCTGATCCACCAGACCAATTTGAGTATACTGGACATCTGTCTGGCATCCGGTTTTTCCAGCAGCCATTACTTAAATCAGATGTTTGTAAAGACCTTTGGCTGCACCACCAAGGAGTATATGGCACGCAAATCCACACCGGAGCATATAGAATCAGCGCCTCCCGGCACGGCGATCCAGAAGCGCTACACTTATGAACGGTCAGCCAGTTTGTTTGAACGGATGGTGAAGAAATAAACGCCTTCTCCTTTATAACTCTATGACACTGATATTCTCAAAGGGAATCCTGGTGTTGACTACTTTTAACACTTTTGCATCCGTATCCAGCCTGGAAACCATTCCGGTGACCCGCACATATTCCTCTCCATTATAATACACTACCGTTATGATATCATTTCTCTGAATCTGATGAAGCTTGCGGTCCAGATCCTCCAGCATTTCTTCAGACAGTTCCATTTTCGGCACCACCACTTTCTCCTTGGCCCGAAGGGCCTCTTCATACCCTTTTAATGCGGCAAAGGGCATAAACTGCTTGGCCCTGTCAGCCGGACTCATTTTCAGCCTGCTTCCCATATGCACTCCTTCTGATCAATCTGACACACCGCTTCGGTGCCCTCCAATTTGCCGGTTACGCTCCATGGCAGTCGCTCCCTCTACCAGATCCAACCCCTTCACAATTGCATTCTTACCAAACTTTCTCTTAATATCCAGCATGGCCAGCTGGGCCTTGCGCTCTTTCTCCAGTTCTCCAGGATCTGTAAACAGGTCATACTGCTCATAGGTCTCATCCTTCACATGATTGAAAGAAAGATTTATTCTGCGAACGGGTGTGGTCCTGTCCACGATTTTCTCAAAAAGCTCCATCACCCGAAACATCAGCGTCTTCCTGGAAGCCGTAGGTGATGATAAGGTGACAGAGCCCTTGGCCGGCTCTATCTGCAATCGGTTAGAATATCCCACATAAAGGGCAATATTACCGGTTATCAGACCTTTGTCCACCAGATCCAAGCAAAGCTGCTCCGCCATCTCCTTGATTACAATCCCGGCCTTATCGTATTCGTAATCGCAGGGAAGTACCTGTCCACTGGTAAGGGAGCTGTTCTTGGGTTTGTACGCCTTGATATCTGCAATGGTAGCTGACTCGCGCCCCCAGGCATGATCGATCAAAAGCTCCGCATCAATACCGAACAGTCTATACAGCAGGTTCTCATCTGCCTGAGTAATATCCCTCATAGTCAGAATGCCGTGCTTCTCCAAAGTTCTGGCTGTACCGGAACCGATCCGCCAGAAGTCTGTCAAAGGTTTGTGATCCCACATCTGCCTGCAAAAACTTTCTTCATCCAACATGCCCACATGATCCTCCGTGTGCTTGGCTGCAATGTCCAGTGCCACCTTGGCAAGATACATGTTTGTGCCGATCCCACAGGCAGCCGTAACACCCAGCGTCCACAGCACATCGTTCATGATGGTGGTGCCAAGCTCCCTGGCCGTCATCTGATACATGGTCAGATAATCCGTCACATCCATAAATGCCTCATCTATGGAATAGACGTAGATATCTTCTTTGGCAATATATTTTAGATAAATGGCATAGATCTCAGCCGAATAATCGATATATAACTGCATCCTTGGCGTGGCCATTATATAATCTATTCCTTTGGGGATCTGGAATACCCTGCAGCGATTGGGAATTCCCAGAGCTTTCAAGGAGGGCGATACGGCAAGGCATATAGTCTTCTCAGTACGATCCGGATCTGCCACTACCAGATTCGTGGTCAGTGGATCTAAGCCTCGCTCCGCACATTCTACGGAGGCGTAAAAAGATTTTAGGTCAATACATAAATAAGTTCTTGCTTTCTTCATATTCATGCCTACCTACACTTACTCAAAGTGCCTCCACAGGAATTACCCTTGTGGTTATCTCATCATCATCACTACATACAGAAAAATAATATTCTTCCCCCAGAGCAAAGCTTCTGGCTCTTACATCGGCAACCAAATTGCCTGATACATCCCGTATCTGTCCCGAGGCAGCATCCACTGCAAAGGACTCCAGGCTTTGAGACAGCCCACATCCCAGATATTTTAAGTAACTTTCTTTCAACGTCCAGATTTCTGTAAATCGTGCGGCTTTTTCTGCATCGTTTTTAACAGAAAAAATATATTCCTGCTCTTCTTCTGCGAAAAATCTTATGGTAAGTTTCTCACAGTTCGTAAATTCCCGTATTTTTTCTACGTCAACTCCAACCTTAGCATCTTTCACAGTCCCTGACGCATCATAGGTGTAGGCAACCAATACCCACTCACCGGAATGGGATATATTATATGCAAAATTCTCCGGATTCTTGATAAACGGCTTTCCATGCTCATGATATTGGGTCACGATTTGCTCTGAGTAACCGCAGGCTTCCTTCAGACTAAAGCGCAATAAGACTTCTGCCAGAACGCATCTTCTGGCATCCTCCGGACTACGATACCGCTCTGCCCTTTGCTTTCTTTCATCAGACACCTTTGCATAAAGCTTCTCATAACCGGCTTCATCTATTTCTGAAACATTCAGACAATTCACATAAATCATACATCTTCTCACTTTCCGGCTTACCTTCCGTGATACAGCTCCTTCACACCGTTATTATTGTACACGCATAGCCTAAAAATGGCAATACTATATTTACCCTTTCCTGCTTGTCTATTGTATTCCCACCCCCTTCACAATTTTCGACAAATTGCATACAATAAACCAAAAGCCCTATAAGGTATTACCATGTATTTATTTTTAACGATTGCTATACCATTCTTTCTACTGCTGATATTCTTAACTCACTTTCGTAAAAAGAGAATTATCCAAAAGGTCTGTGCCTTGGATATGAATGACAAATGTAAACTACTGGATGAACTGATGGAGCCTTTCGGTTACTGTTATATCCCCTCGGAGGATGTGTTCTCCACGAGACTTGATGCCTGGCAGCGGGAGATGGGGTACTGTAAGCTTTTTGATGATACCGCTTATCATCTGCATATGATCTTTGACAGTCTGCCGGTGTTTTTTGATTATCGGGGGCGCACCTGGCTGTTGGAATTCTGGAAGGGGCAGTATGGGATCAATACCGGTGCTGAGATCGGATTGTATTATGCAGACCGGATCTTGGAAGATCAGGAACCGGGGCGGACGTTGTTTCAGGCGGTGGAAGATAAAGATATGGTGAAGATGTCTTTATCACTTTTTAAAAACGATGAGAAAATTTCGTTTCTGACCGGCAGACACTGGTGGCTTACAGTGTTTCATGTGGGCTGCTTCTCAAGCCCCCGGAATTTGTCCATGCGTGCTTCGGTGACATTTCCTGATGGACAGATGGCGGAAAGCTTCGTCAGAGGGCTTGCCCGGGCAGGGTATTCACTCCGCGATATCTGTCGGCAATACAATACGGTTACGTTCTCCTTTGTAACCTTTGGTGAAAAAAAGAAAGGACTGCTGCGCAATCTGAGAATTCGGTTTGCCATGTGGTCTAATCTGTTTTGGTGCAGAGTGTATCTATTTATCACCAGGCCCTTTCGGTTGTCGGCGGACCGCATTTTGTACCTGTATTACTACTTGCCGTTTGCCTTCCGGCGGACCTTGCGTATCAGAAGGTTCAAGAAGCGTAAGGCAGGAAAAGGCGGCAAACTATGAGTTACGTTTCCAGACTGCACAAGGCATTTGAGGGAGCCGTAAGGCTCCCACTCAATCCATGCACCAAGTATGTGATCTTTAGTGACTGCCATCGTGGCACCGGTAACGCCAATGATAACTTTCTGAAGAATCAGACTTTATATATGGCAGCCCTGCAGCATTATCTGCGCACAGGTTTTACCTATATTGAATTGGGCGACGGAGATGAATTGTGGGAAAATCGCAGTATGGAGCAGATTATAGAGGCACACACTCCTGTCTTTGAACTTCTTTCTCATTTTTACAGACAGAAGCGGTTGTATCTGCTTTACGGCAATCATGATATTGTTAAAAAAAACAGGCGGTTTCTTGCCAAATGTTACAGCAAATACCCTTGCAGTTGTGGCAACCATACACAACTGGCAAATAAGCAGCTGTTTACCGGCATTCAGGTACATGAAGGAATGATCCTGGAAGCTTCTTCCACGCCGGGGATAAAAATAGCGAAACCGACACAGCTAAGTAAGCAGCCTCAGGTCACCCAAATTTATCTCACCCACGGGCATCAGGCAAGCCTGTTCAACTCCACCTTCTGGCCACTGTCACGTTTTCTGGTCAAGTTTGTGTGGAAACCGCTGGAGCGTCTTGGTTTTTCTGACCCTACCAGTGCTGCCAAAAATTATAGTTCTAAAGTTAAAACGGAGAAACGCCTCCATAGATTTGCCGAAAAGGAGGGAATTATACTGATAGCCGGACATACCCACCGTCCTCTTCTTTCCGAAACAGACCTGTTCTATTGCAACAGCGGAAGCAGCGTCCATCCTTACAGTATCACCTGCCTGGAAATAGAGAATACTCATATCAGTCTTGTAAAGTGGGCATTAGCTACAGGGTCTGATATGAGACTGTACGTGTCCAGAGAAGTGTTGTCCGGACCGATTTCCCTGACTTAGCATCCATTCGGGGCATGCTCTTTCAACACACTAGTGAGCACAGGTATCCACCACATGATCCTCTGTCTTTGAGTACATGATCCTTTGTGCCCGATACAATCCAAAATAGCCTGAAAGCATATAACTGACCGCAACAGTAATCAGAAAATAAGGCATCCCTTCAAATCCGAACAGTTCAAAAGCAATCAAAAGAGAGGTCAAAGGACTGTTGGTCACACCGCAGAACAAGCCCACCATACCACAGGCCGCCACCAGGCCCACCGGCAGCCCAAATAAAGGTGCCACGGCACACCCAAAGGCTACACCGATGCAGAAGGAAGGTACGATTTCTCCTCCCTTAAATCCCGCCCCAAGGGTCAAAGCCGTGAAAATCATCTTCAGCAAAAAAGTATACCACTCTGTGTGGCCCTCATGAAAAATATGCTTAATGATCCCCATTCCTGACCCCAGATAAAAGTCTGTCCGCAGGGCCATAGACAGCAAAACGACCACACATCCTGCCACAGCGATACGCAGGTAAGGATTGCGAAAATATTTTTCATACAGATGCTCTGCCGTGTGCAGGGTCACACAGAATACAATACTGACCCCGGCCACCAATGCAGCAAAAGCTGTTATTTTAAGAAATCCCCATATATCCATGGCCTGTACTCCCATCACCGGGAACACCTCCGGTGGCACCTTAAAAAATTGCGCCACAAAATGGCCGATCAAGGCACCTGTCACACAAGGCACCAGTGCTGCATAATGCATGACGCCTACACTCACTACTTCCATAGAAAACACTGCCGCCGCCATAGGGGTACCAAAAAGAGCTGAAAATCCCGCACTCATACCACACATAATGATCACATGTCGGTCATCCTCGTTCAACTGAAACACCTTACCCAGCCTATTGGCAATGCTTCCGCCAATCTGAAGTGCTGCCCCTTCCCGGCCGGCAGAACCGCCACACAAGTGAGTGAGCACTGTGGATACAAAGATCAATGGCATCATCCGGAACGGAATGTCCGTGGACGACTGGATGGACGTAATCACCATATTAGTCCCTTTGTCGTCTGTATCCTTAAAAAATCTGTATAGGAACACGATTATAAGACCTGCCACAGGCAGCCCCAGCACGATCAGAGGATTCCGGTTCCGGAAACCATTCACAAACACTAAGGCATGTCCAAACAGAGAACTGACCGTACCTACGATCAAACCTACAATAATACCTATCACAAGCCACTTCAAAAGTATTTTCACAGAATAAAATCCATTGCGAAAACAATCCTTTTGCATAAACTTCTCCTACCTATCCTCTTATCCACATCTTAGATTTCTACATTATTGCATACTTTTTACCATCCGTCAACTTTTTATAAAAATAGTAATATTTTACTTGCTATTTGAATATAATACTGATATAATTAACTTGAAAATAATTTACTTTAAAGTTAATTACTTTAAAGTTAGCTATTTCCAAGAGAGGAGAGGTTCTATGTTTTTAGGACGTGAAAAGGAATTAAAAGAGTTAAAAAGTCTTTACGACCAGAATTGTTTTCAGCTTTTTGTTCTGTACGGTCGCAGGCGTGTTGGCAAAACATCTTTGCTGAGAGAATTTTGCAAGGATAAAAAGTCCATCTTCTTTGCCGCCGAGCAGAGTAATGAGAAGTTAAACCTGGAGAAGTTCTCCACCCTTGTCTTTCAATATTATAATGAAAACACATTAGAGCCCTTTACCTCTTGGGAGAATGCGCTGCTGTATATTGACAACAGGCAATTGGAGGAGCCTCTGGTGTTGGTTTTTGATGAATTTCCTTATCTGGCCAATATTAACCCCGCCATTCTTTCTGTGCTGCAGCATTTGATCGACCATAAGCTGCAGTTTGGTAAACTTTTTCTGATCTTATGCGGCAGCTATATGGGCTTTATGGAGAAGGAGGTTCTGGGGTCTAAAAGTCCGCTGTTTGGCCGCAGAACAGCGCAATTACACATGAAACCTTTTGATTATCGCACCAGCACCAAATTTGTAAAGGGTTTTTCTGATGAAGAGAAGCTGATGCTCTATGGCGCATTTGGCGGTACTGCCATGTATCTTAAACAGGTACAGCCCTCAAAGAGCTTGAAGGAAAATATACTGCACATCTGCCTGAATCCTATGGGGTATCTGTATGAGGAACCTTTGTTGTTGCTTAGACAGGAAGTGCAGGAGCCCGGTGTGTACTGTGCCATCATTGAGGCAATTGCAGGGGGTGCTTCCAAGTCCAATGAAATTGCTACCAAGACAGGGGAGGAAGCTGCCAAGTGTTTAAAATATATTAAGACACTGCAGGAA
Source organism: Lachnospiraceae bacterium (assembly GCA_017559435.1). Lineage (GTDB taxonomy): Bacteria > Bacillota > Clostridia > Lachnospirales > Lachnospiraceae > Acetatifactor. The sequence continues at coordinate 4,392 of JAFYSG010000177.1, read as the reverse complement.
CTTGGCATTGTAGAGAAAGAGACTCCTTTCGGAGAGAAGGACTCCTCCAGACGTACTCTTTATGCCCTTTCTGATTTTATGTTCCGGTTCTGGTACCGGTATGTATCCGGTAATCGTTCTCTGTTGGAGATGAATGCCGGAGAAATTGTATGGAAGCGTAAAATAGAGAGTGATTACAGTAATTACATGGGGCTAGTGTTTGAGCGAGCCTGCCGTGATTATTTACTTTATCAGAACAGTCTGGGAAATCTGCCGATTTTGTTTACAGAATCCGGAAGATGGTGGGGAAGTAATTCCCAGTCCAAGGAACACGAGCAGGTAGAAATCGACTTTGTAGCCAGAGAGAGATGCGATTACTTGATCTGTGAATGCAAATGGAGAAAGGAACCCTTAGATTATCCGGTACTCTCTGCCCTTCGCAGAAAAGCAGATATTATGAACCGCAATAGAGAAAATACCTGGTTTGTATTATTTTCAAAGTCCGGGTTTAGCAGTGCTGTTGTGGAGGCCGCAAGACAGGAGAAAGATGTGATACTGGTCTCTCTGCAGGATATGCTAAATGTCTAGTGTTTAAACCGGGTATTCATACTCAAACGCCGCATTTCCCACTTCGTACTCAAAGATAGTCCGGCCACTATCCACCAGTTGATAATACACTCTGCAGGATGCCGTTTCATGAATGATACGGGACATATTGCCTTGGGTAGGTGCCGCAAGGGGATGCCCTTTTTTCTCCAGCCTTCTGACAGTTAATTGCCGGCTCCCCTGTCGTATGACCACTTCTCCATCACCAATGCGCACTGCTCTTGCACCCAGATAGGTAGCCAGACGGTACTCTCTTCCCAGCCAATGAATGGCGCAGATCACTCCGGTAAAGCTGATTCCACAAAATGGGATATCCGCCACGGATAGCATCAGCGCCCCTTCGGGAAGGGTACATTGTGTCCACACGTACTGCTTCGGAAAGGATGTTCCACGGTCCCCCTCCATATAACCAACACCTTTGTAAAATTGATAAGCAACACCATCAACCTCCAGGCTTCCGTTAACCCTGTGATGCATACTAAATACACTATGCCTGCACTCCATAAAAGGCATATATTTAAAAGGACCCATAATATCATACCAAAGTGGTGTAAAAGGCCCGAAAGAAAGGGAACCCACCACTTTCACAGGCTCATGAAGATTCAGACGGATTCCATCCTGCCCAAAATAATTCTCCTCAATTTCCACACCTTTTTTTCTCTGCCGATACGCACTATAGGGAAACGTAATATTCCAGGAATGATCATCGGTTATCACTTGTATGGAGCAGGATCTCTGTCCCTTTGTAATATGATATGCGGGAATCACTGCCAAAGTCTGGGCGGCATTCTGACATTTAAAATACCAGCCACAAAAACAATCTCTCATAGGGTTTCTCCTCTGTCATCACGCATTGTACGAAACACCATTAGTATGCAAAACTTAAGGTTACCTCATACCGGTTTTGTCATAATATAATACTAAGTTTTAAATTGGAGTTTTCTATGAAAGAAGTTGCTTATGACAGGCAGGCAGCAGTATCTTACGCCCGAAGGTGGGCTTTAGACCGCAATCCGGCTTTTTATAATTTTGACCGAATCGGAGGTGACTGTACGAATTTTGCTTCCCAAAGTATCCACGCAGGTGCAAAAAACATGAACTATACACCGGTTATGGGTTGGTATTACCGTTCCTCCTACGATCGAAGTCCTTCCTGGACAGGTGTTGGTTACCTTTACAATTTTCTTATAAATAATAAGTCCGTAGGGCCTTATGCACGTGTAGTGTCACAGGAAGAGGCAGAGCCCGGGGATATCGTGCAGCTTGGAACCCATGACGGCCGCTTTTATCATTCACCCGTGATCACTGCTATCACACCTGAAATACTGGTAGCAGCTCACACAGACGATGCGCTGGACAGACCATTGTCTTCCTATGTGTATGATCAGGCACGCTTTTTGCATATTGATGGAGTGCGGGTCTGGTAGTACTAAACTTGGCATCGCTCTGAAAAATACCACTTAGAAACAATATTGGCGCCGCTATCAAGCGGCGCCACATTTCTTTACATCTGTCTGTTACAGCTGTTCATACATTATTCACGGATCCCATACTTTTCAATGATATAATCCATATCCTTGTCGCCTCTTCCTGAGAGATTGATCAGCACAGATCCTTTGCCCATCTGTTTTGCCAGCTTCATACCATAAGCTACAGCATGAGCACTTTCGATTGCCGGGATAATACCTTCCATTCTTGACAGTTCAAAGAATGCATTGATGGTTTCTTCGTCATCCACCACATCATATTTTACTCTGCCCAGATCATGTAAGAAAGCATGCTCCGGACCGGAGGAAGGATAATCCAGACCACTTGCCACAGAATAAACCGGTGCAGGCTCACCATTTTCATCTTTCAGCATGATACTGTTAAATCCATGCATAATACCTTCTGTACCGTATTTCAGGCTTGCCGCATGATCACCCAGAGCAGGGCCTCTTCCCAAAGGCTCCACACCATAGATATCAACCGGATCATTTAAGAAACCTGCAAACATTCCTGCAGCATTAGAGCCTCCGCCCACACAGGCAACCACTGCATCCGGCAATTCTCCTGTCATCTCCAGGAACTGCTCTCTGGCCTCGATACCTACCACACTCTGGAAATCACGCACCATCATGGGGAAAGGATGGGGTCCTAACACAGAGCCGATACAGTAAATAGCGTCTTTATACTCTCTGCAATATGCTGCAAATGCTGCGTCCACCGCTTCCTTCAGTGTCTGCAGACCTTCCGTGACCTCGATGACTCTTGCACCCAGAATCTTCATTCTGGCCACATTGGGTGCCTGCTTCTTGATATCCACAGAACCCATATAAATATCACATTCCAGACCAAAGTAAGCTGCTGCCGTTGCCAGTGCCACACCGTGCTGTCCTGCTCCGGTTTCTGCGATCACCTTTTTCTTGCCCATGTACTTAGCCAGAAGGGCTTCTCCCATACAATGGTTGAGTTTGTGCGCACCTGTATGATTCAAGTCCTCACGCTTTGCATACAGCTGCACATTGCCAAGCTTACCTGATAATCTCTCCAAATAAGAGATGGGAGTAGGTCTGCCCTGGAACTCCTTACGGATCCGGCGAAGCTCACTGATAAACTTTCTGGATTTGCAAATAGTCTGATACGCCTCTGTAATATCCTGCATGGCGATCTTCAATTCCTCAGATACATAAGCACCGCCATATTTTCCAAAATAACCGTTTGCATCCGGATAATGCTTAAAGTATGTGTCAAAATCTACATTGTTAAATATCATTTTCGTTTCCTCCGATTTAAAGAATATTATGTTAATTATGTTTTACATTTGCTTGTTTTCTACCTTTAATTTAAGTATCGCCATCGTTTTGTCAACAACATTTTTTAGAACCTCCTTCGTAAACGCCGCTCATTTTCTATGGCGTAAAAAAATCCTCGACAGAAAGATACCTTCTGTCAAGGACGAATCATCACAATCCGCGGTGCCACCTTGATTCATGGGGACGACCCATGCACTAAGCAGGATACATGTATATCCTCGGCAACTGACGTATGCCAACACGTTGCAGAATACTCAGTAGGATTCTCTTTAAATCACACACCTTTGACTGCACCCTCAGCGGTCCATTTGACAACTTGTTTCTCACCTGCTCTCAGCAATACAGGCTCTCTGTAAAGGCATCATCGCCGTTATCTCCGCTTCAACGGTTTGCTCTGTTAAATTAAATGTATCATACCACCATTATATGTAAACGTCAAGAACTTTTTGTTACTTTTTGCATTTATTCAGCCCAGTGCCAGCATAGCTTCCAGACTCCTTTTTGCTGCCAGGCGCACGTCTTGCGGAAGCACAATCTCTTCTCCGCCATCACCTTTGACACAATGGTATACATCTGCCAGTGTGGTCAACTTCATATCGTGACAGATCAGCCGCTTGGACATAGGATAAAAACGTTTATTCGGATACTCAAACTGCAGATGCTGCACAATACTGTTCTCTGTGCCAATAATAAATTCATTATGATCGCTTTTTTTCACATAATTCATGATACCTGTGGTACTTCCCACATAGTCTGCCATCTCACTGACAGCCACCACACATTCCGGATGAACCAAAATCTGTGCCCGGGGATGCTGTGATTTGGCCTCCAGTACCTCTTTTTCCGTAATGCCTGCATGAATGGGACAGCCTCCCTTCACAAACTGCAGGTTTTTCTCCGGCACCTGTGCAGCCACCCATGCACCCAGATTACAATCCGGAATAAACAGAATGTCCTTCTCCTTCATATTACGCACGATGTTCACCGCAGAGGCAGATGTTACACAGACATC
>JAFYSG010000176.1 GCA_017559435.1 Lachnospiraceae bacterium | reverse complement strand
GTTATAGGAGGCCAGCATATTATAGCCTACCGCATAGGTTGTGATGATCAGCATCGAGAAGATCACACCCAGCCATCTTTGCTTTAAAGCGTCACGCATGTAGAAAGCAGGTCCGCCATAGCTGGAACCGTCGGGATTCTTTTTCTTGTAAATCTGTGCCAGCGTGGATTCTACAAAGGCGGAAGAGGCGCCGATCAGTGCGGTGATCCACATCCAGAAGATAGCACCGGCGCCGCCGACACAGATGGCAGTGGCCACACCGATGATGTTACCGGTTCCGACTCGGGATGCAGTGGACACCATCAGGGCACCGAAAGAAGAAATACCGTTGGCACTTTTGGGTTTTTCCATTACCACCCCTACGGATTCCTTGATCAGACGGATCTGAACGAAACCGGAGCGCAGCGTCATAATGATCCCGCCCGCAATAAGGATGAGGGGGACGCACCAAGGGCGATACAAAATGTCGCTGACGGCAGTTACAAATTTGTTAATTATTTCAACCATTTTTATTCCTCATTTTTCTTTTAGTTTGGCTCTGAATCTCTAACACAATACATTATAACATTTGGAAAAAGTCTTGTACAGAATAATTCTTAAGTTTTGGTTATATTTATTTTATAAAACTTTTCGAAGACAAATCAAGAGAAGTATGCTATGATAAGCAGGTGCTAAGGAACAGGAGGCATTGAATACCTCTATTCTCATGCATATCCCGGGAAATAATGGCAATATTAGTAACTAATGAAATGAAGAATCAAGATCATGCGGCAGGATCATAACAAAGCGATACCCTACAAGGAGGACATTTATGAAAAAAGCAATTACATTTATATGCATAATGACACTTTGCATGGCACTGGCAGCCTGCGGTAAGAACAATCAGAACGCAGAGAGCAGTACCCAGCAGAGCCAGTCAATCCAGGAGAGCACAGAAACTCAGTCAACAGAAGCTACACAGGGAACTGAGAGCACAGAAGAAGTGATGCCTGAGATCGGCGTAAATGGCTGGAGTCAGGAGATGGAAGCATTGAAGATTGCAGTAGTGGACAAGTTGGGAGAGAATTATTGGCCCAATATGCCGGTTACTCCCGATATCATGGAAGGACTGTTCGGTATCACCGCTGATATGTATGAGGATTATCTGGCTGAGATGCCTATGATCAGCACCAATGTTGATACCTTAGTGATTATTAAGCCCAAGGCTGACAAGGCACAGGCAGTAGAGGATGCGTTGACAGCATACAGACAAGCCAAGGTAAGCGACACCATGCAGTATCCTATGAATGTAGGCAAGATTCAGGCATCTACCATTGAAAAGATCGGCAATTATATCTGCTTTATCCAGCTGGGTGCAGACACCATGGAGCTTTCTGAGAAAGGTGATGACGCTGTGATCAAACATTGTCAGGAACAAAATAAACTTGCTATTGAACAATTGCAGGCAACTGTGGTAAAGTAAAGGAGTAGAAAATACTTTTAGCCGGGGAGCTTGAAAGATGGTATTTAGCAGTGTATTATTCCTTTTTCGGTTTTTGCCGATATTTTTCATCCTATATTTTATGACTTATTTATGGCCGGCTGCCCGGAGGATGCGTAATGTCATCCTCCTTTTGGGCAGTCTGTTTTTCTATGCATGGGGGGAACCGGTGTATGTGGTGTTGCTGTTGTTCTCCACATTATCAGATTATGTCCACGGCAGATTGATCGGGAGATTTAGAGAGAGGAAGGTGCTGGCAAAGGTGTTGCTTTTCACCTCTATTCTGATTAATCTGGGCGTGTTGGGATTTTTCAAATATGCGGATTTCTTGCTGCAGGGAGTAAATCAGTTGGCGGGGACGAATCTGCCGCTCTTTGAGTTGCCGCTCCCTATCGGAATTTCCTTTTATACCTTCCAGACCATGTCTTATACCATAGATGTGTATCGGGGAGAGGCAAAGGTGCAGAAGAATCTGCTGAATTTTGGTGTGTTTGTGACTATGTTCCCGCAGTTGATCGCGGGACCCATCGTCAGATATGTGGATGTGCAGGATGATCTGAGGGACCATCATGGCAGTATCGAAGATATCAGCTATGGTATCAGGCGTTTTATCGTGGGTCTTGCCAAGAAAGTATTGCTTGCTAACAATCTGGGACTTTTGTGGGAAGAGGTACTGGCTGTCGGACCGGATAATCTGAATGTATTGCTTGGTTGGTTGGGAATAATGGCTTTTGCTTTCCAGATTTACTTTGATTTCTCAGGATATTCAGATATGGCTATAGGTCTTGGGGCAATCATGGGCTTCCGGTTTCCGGAGAACTTTAAGTATCCTTATATCTCCTGTTCGGTGACAGAATTCTGGAGGCGATGGCATATGACGCTGGGGCAGTGGTTTCGCGACTATGTGTATATTCCGCTGGGAGGTAATCGAAAAGGATTGGGCAGACAGGTACTGAATATCCTGATCGTCTGGATGCTTACGGGAATCTGGCATGGTGCCAATTGGAACTTCCTGTTGTGGGGACTTTGGTTTGCATTCTTCCTGATCTTGGAGAAAGTGGGATTTGGCGGGCTTTTGGATTATCTGCCGAAGATATATGGGTTCTTCTATACAGCTTTGGTGGTGCTTTTGGGATGGGTAATCTTTGCCATAGAGGATATGAATGGAATTTTGACATATGTAAAAGCTATGTTCGGATTTGGTGCAGCGGGCTTATATAACGGGAATGCGTTATTTCTGTTAAAAGAATACGCAGTGCTTTTGCTCGTAGCCGTGGCGGCATCTGTACCTCTGGTAAATACTGTGGCAAACAGGCTAAAAAAAGGCGGAAGCGGTCTGGCTATTGCAGTCAGAAGGTTTTTGGAAAAAGTGATCCCCGCTGTTTTGTTGCTTGCGTCAATTGCGTACATTGTAGATGCATCCTATAATCCATTCTTGTATTTCAGATTTTAGAAAGGAGGTCTGTGATGAATGAAAAGTCAAATGCAGTGTTGACAGTTGGTTTTTTCACTGTGATCATATTGATTTTTACCATAGCTGATTGGTTGACCGGTGATAGAATTTATTCTGAGAATGAGAACAGGATGCTGGCTACAAGGCCCAAATTCAGTGCGGAGACCTTACTGGATGGCAGTTTCATGGAGGATTACGAGACTTATGTGACAGACCAGTTTGTAGGCAGGGATACTTGGGTGGAGCTAAAGACCAGAGGAGATGTTTTGTTACAGAAAAAGGTCATTAATGGCGTTTATTTGGGAGAGGATGATTATCTGATTGAACAGCATCTTTCCAAGGATATCAAGCAAGAGGATGTGGACAAGAAGATTGCGCTACTGAATGGTCTGGTGGAAAAATATGGTGCCAAGGCCATGCTGATTCCTACGGCAGATAATATTTTGTCTGATAAACTGCCTTTTCAGGCGGAGTATTTTGACCAGAAACAGTTTCTGGATCGTGTGGAAGAGGTGATAGGGGAAGAAAACCTGATCAATGTGTATGATACGTTAAAGGCACACGCCCGGGAAGATATTTATTATCGCACGGATCATCATTGGACCACTTTGGGGGCATATTATGGATATGTGGTTTGGAAGAAGCAAGCAGGCAATACGGCGGTTATAACCTTTGATCCGGACCATCTGACTACGGTGACAGATGAATTTCTGGGCACGCTGCATTCCAAGCTGAATCTGCCACACAGAAAAGATTCTATTCAGACTTTTCCGGAAACGATGCTGAAACAGCCTATGATCACGTATGATTTTCAGACAGTGACTTATACTTATTATGAGGAGAAATATCTGGACACCAAGAATAAGTATGGGTATTTTTTGGATGACAATCATCCGTTTATAGAAATTGAGACAGGCTATCGGAGAGGCAGAGAGCTGGTATTGCTCAAGAATTCCTATGCTAATTGCCTGGTACCTCTTTTGGCAAACCATTATGATAAAATTTATATGATTGACCTTAGATATTATAACGGTAAGCTGGATAATCTGGTGGATCAGTATATGACGCCCGGGACAGACATGTTGGTACTGTATGACTGCATACATTTTATTGAGGATTTTAATTATTACAAATAGCTGTCTGACAGTACGCGGCGGTGGATGACATATATGAGGAATGAGTGGAAAGGTGACAGGGTGAATGGATGCAGTAATTTTTGATATGGACGGGGTACTGTTTGACACAGAGCGCCTGTATATGGAAGGATGGACCCAAGTGGCTAAGAAACGGGGGATTGCCGGAATGGAAGAGGTGGCGAGAGGCTGTATCGGACTGAATAGGAGTGATTCCAGATCCTATGTGCAGACACATTACGGTGAAGAGTTTGATTATGATGATTTTCGTGTAGCGGTAACGTCCTGGGTTAAGACTCACATCAAGATATATGGTCTTCCCATGAAGCCCGGTGTAGAACAGATTCTGAGATATCTGAAGCAACGAGGAATTTCCATTGGCCTGGCTACGTCTACGTCCTATCAAATTGTACTGGAGTATCTGAAGAGTGCCGGGATATTGTATTATTTTCGGGTGATCGTAACAGGAGATATGATTGAGCATTCCAAGCCCCAGCCTGACATTTACTTGTTGGCCTGCCGCAAGTTAGGTGTTGAGCCATCAAAAGCGTATGCAATAGAAGATTCCCCAAATGGTTTATTAGCTGCATACAGAGCAGGCTTGAAAGCAATTTTGGTACCGGACTTAGTAGAGCCAACTCTCCAAATGAGAAGTCAGAGTCATCAGATTTTTTATGATCTGACAGAGGTCATGGTTTTTTTACAGAAGATTGTGTAATCTCTTGTAAACCCCGTAATGGATTAGGGCAGCATAGAAGATAGAAAAATATAATCAGAAGAGGCGGTAGAATATGGCAACATTAGGAATTCCGCAGAATACTATAGCAGTTCTGCAAAAATATAACTTTAATTTTCAGAAGAAATTCGGTCAGAACTTTCTGATCGACACCACGGTTCTGGATCGTATCATAGAAGCGTCCCAGATCACTAAAGATGACTGTGTCTTGGAGATCGGTCCCGGCATTGGCACTATGACCCAGTATCTGGCAGAGCGTGCCAGGGAGGTCATTGCAGTGGAAATTGATAAAGCCCTGATCCCTATTTTGCAGGACACATTGGCAGAGTATGATAATGTCACAGTGATCAACGATGATATTCTGAAAGTTGATATCAATAAAATAGTACAGGAGCGCAATGATGGCAGGCCCATAAAGGTGGTTGCTAACTTACCCTATTACATAACAACACCTATTATTATGGGGTTGTTTGAGAGTCATGTGCCCTTAAAGAGCATTACCATCATGGTGCAGAAGGAAGTGGCTGACAGGATGCAGGTTGGGCCGGGAACCAAGGATTACGGCGCCCTTTCTCTGGCAGTGCAGTTTTATGCCAAGCCCCAGATCGTGGCCAATGTACCGCCTAACTGCTTTATCCCAAGACCCAACGTGGGCAGTGCTGTGATCCGGCTGACACGGTATGAGGAGCCGCCTGTGATAGTGAAGAATGAGCAATTTATGTTTGCGTTGATCAGGGCTTCTTTTAACCAAAGGAGGAAGACACTTGTGAATGGACTGGGCAATGCAAGTGGGCTTTCAGTGACCAAGGACCAGGTGGTGGCGGCACTGGAAGAGATGGGGCTTTCAGCCACCATTCGTGGCGAGGTGCTTACTTTGGAGCAGTTTGCCCGGTTAAGTAATTTGCTATTTGACATACGCAGGGGTACTATGTTAAACTAAATTAAAAGTGGGTAATTCTACACTTTTTTGGAACAATATTGTGGATAAATCTGGTAAAAATGGGAGCGAAGTACCTTGGATAAGTTCGAATACAAAGTAAGAGCGGAAGAAATCAAATCATTAATTGCGAAAGGTGATTATGCACAGGCTGCAGAGATTGCGGATACCATAGACTGGCGTCGCGTGAAGAGTGTCATGATGTTGTGTACCATCAGTGATCTCTATAAGATCAACAGGAGATATGAGGATGCCAGAGATATGCTTCTGCTGGCGTATGATCGTCACCCGGGTGGGAGGACCATCTGTTATTCTCTCTGTGAGTTGTCCATTAAAATGGAAGAGTTTGTGGAGGCGGTAGAGTATTATAAGGAGTTTGTGCAGATCGCGCCGAAGGATACTGGAAGGTACATATTGCAGTATAAACTGTATGAAGCACAGGATGTGAGTCTGGAGGAGCGGATTGCCGTCCTGGAAGAGCTTAAAAAGAGAGATTATCGGGAGAAGTGGGCATATGAGTTGGCTTATCTGTATCATCGGGTAGGTCTGTCCACCCGTTGTGTGGAAGAATGTGATGAGCTGATTCTATGGTTTGGGGATGGAAAGTATGTGATCAAAGCCCTGGAGCTTAAGATGCTTCATCAGCCGCTGACACCTCAACAACAGCAGAAGTATGAATATCGTTTTGAGCCGCGGTATGATCAGGTGGAGGCTGCGAAGAAGGAGCAGGAGTCCGGATGGAAAGAAGCGGTTGAGGGCGATGCTGCGCCTCAGAAACGGGAAGCATCGCAGGTTACGCCCATTGAGGCAGATGTAAGTAACCAGGAGCAAAATGGAGATGAGACAGCACCGGCTGAGTATGATATCCAGGTGAAAACAGTGGATGTCAGTCAATATAATACGATCAATCTGCAGAGAGAACTGGCAGAGGGTCTTAAGGAGGTACTGGGTGAAGAGACTCTGGAACCGGAGATGCAGGAGAAAGAAGTATTCTTCGGGGAGACCGATAAACTTCCGGCCGTTGAGGAGCAACCGGAAGCTTATGGTCAGTCTGTGCAGAGAGCAAGGAATCCTTTTGAAGAGGCATTGTCTATAGAGCCGGATGGTCAGATCACTCTTGTGATGCCGGATGTGCAGCAGGTGGATAAGCAGATCACCGGACAAATGAACATCGAGGATGTAATGAGAGAGTGGGAGCGACTGAAGAAGGAAGCTGAGCTGAACATGGACATTCCTGATGAAGTGGAAGAGATTGCTGAGATTGAAGAGGAGCCGGAAATTGAGGAACCGTCTGAAGAGGAGTTTGATGAGCCGTGTGATGAGGATTTTGACGAGTCAGAAGAGGCAGAACCGGTAGAAGAGGCAGAACTGGTAGAAGAGGCAGAGGTGCCGCAGGAGATTGAACTGCCACAGGAGACCGAGCCCCACATCCGCAACTTATCTAAGGAGGAGAAGGCGCTGTTCGGACCGTTTATTCAGAATCGTTCCGCCAGATATAAGCTGACTGCAATGCTGGACAATATCAGTATGGCATCTTACACCGGCAATGTGATTCTCACCGGAGAGGAAGGTGTGGACACTATGAATCTGGCGAAGAATATTATCCGCGATGTGCAGATCACGGACAGTAATTTCACGGGAAAAACAGCAAAGATATCGGGTCAGGCGCTGAATCAGAAGGATGTGTCTGCCATTATGGAACAGCTGCAAAATGGTGCGCTGATCATAGAGAAAGCATCGGATATCAATGAAAAGACTGCCACTGCCATGTATAAGAAGTTGCAGCGTGAGGGTCAGGGAATTATCGTGGTAATGGAGGATACAAAGAAGAATATGAACAAGTTCCTGGAAAGGAACGAGATGCTTTCTGAGTGTTTTACTGCGCGGATGGATATGGAAGCTTTGAGTAATGAGACTTTGGTGGCTTTCGGCAAGAAGTATGCCAGAGAGATGGAGTATTCTATTGATGACTTGGGCGTTTTGGCTCTTCATACCAGAATAGAGGAGCTTCAGACAATCGACCATGCAGTAACGATTATGGAAGTCAAGGAAATTATAGACGAGGCCATCGAGCATGCCAATAAAAAGAATATCAAGCACTTCTTTGACATATTAATGGCAAAGAGGTACGATGATGAGGATATGATCATCTTACGGGAAAATGATTTTATTTGATCAGGAGGTAAGAGGGTGTGGGAGTAAGGGAACGGGTTTTTATCTCTGAGACAGATCAGTATCTGTTTGGCCAGGGGACACATTATGAGATTTACAAGAAGCTGGGGGCACATCTTTCCTGTGAAGATGGTGTGGAAGGTGTGTTTTTTGCCGTGTGGGCACCTAATGCGGCCAAGGTGCATGTGGTGGGGACTTTTAATGAGTGGGAGGAAGATGCTCACCCTATGACGAAGATAGGTCCGGGAGGCATCTGGACAGTATTTGTACCGGGGATTGGTACAGGGGAGTTGTATAAGTTCCTGATCACTGCTTCGGATGGAAGGAAGTTGTATAAGGCAGACCCTTACGCCAATCAGACACAGTATCGGCCGGATACGGCGTCTGTGGTTACAGATTTATCCGGCTTTGAGTGGAACGATGCAGATTGGATGTGGTATCGGGGACAGAAAGATATGACCAGGGAGCCGGTGGCGATTTATGAGTGTCATATCGGTTCTTTCTTAAAGCATGAGGATGGCACCAAGGCAGGTTTTTACAATTATAGAGAATTTGCAGACAGAATTGTAGAGTTTCTTAGAGAGATGAAATATACTCATGTGGAGCTTATGGGGATCGCAGAATTTCCCTTTGACGGTTCCTGGGGGTACCAGGTGACCAATTATTATGCGCCTACCTCCAGGTATGGGGAACCCAAGGATTTCATGTATCTGGTTAATGAATTACATAAGGCCGGTGTGGGCGTGATCCTGGATTGGGTGCCGGCTCATTTTGCAAGAGATGCCCATGGACTGGCTGAGTTTGACGGTACTTGTATCTATGAACATCCGGATCCCAGGCTTGGTGAGCACCCGGACTGGGGGACCAAGATTTTTAACTATGGTAAGACGGAAGTGAAGAACTTTCTCATTGCCAACGCTTTGTACTGGATGAAGGAATTTCATGTGGATGGGATCCGTGTGGATGCGGTGGCTTCCATGCTTTATCTGGATTACGGCAAGCAGGACGGGCAATGGTGTCCCAATAAATACGGTGGGAATCAGAATCTGGAGGCCATTGAATTTTTCAAGCATCTTAATTCAGTAGTGCGTGGAGCGGGAGCAGGATTTATCACGATCGCGGAGGAGTCAACGGCATGGCCCAAGATCACCCATGGAGTGGAGGAGGGCGGTCTGGGATTTACTTTTAAGTGGAATATGGGGTGGATGCATGATTTCTGTGAGTACATGAAGCTGGATCCTCTGTTCCGCAAAGGTAATCATAATGGACTGACTTTTGCCATGAGTTATAACCAGAGTGAAAATTATATTTTACCCTTGTCTCATGACGAGGTGGTACATATGAAATGTTCTATGCTGAACAAGATGCCCGGTTATCCGGCGGATAAGTATGCCAATCTGAGGGTGGGATATACTTATATGTTCGGTCACTGTGGCAAGAAGCTTCTGTTTATGGGACAAGATTTCGGGCAGGAGAGAGAGTGGAGTGAAGAGAGGTCTCTTGACTGGCAGCAGCTGGATCATTGGCACAGCAGAGGACTTCATGAGTATGTCAAGGAGCTTCTCTGGCTGTATCGTGAGTTCCCTTGTATGTATGAACTTGACAAAAGCGTAGATGGATTTGAATGGATGAATGCAGATGATGCAGATCACAGTACCTATTCCTTCGTAAGAAGATCCTCTTCAGGGTATCCCAGTCTGTTATTTGTACTGAACATGACTCCTGTCAGGTGGGAGGATTATAAGGTGAAAGTGCCCAGAGAGGGCAGATATTGGCTGAAATTAAACAGTGATGAGCAGCGCTTTGGCGGCGCAGGCAACCATCTGCCCGGTGAGCTGGATGCTTTCTGGGAGCATGAGTACGGTCACTTTAGTGTCTGCCTGAGCCTGCCGCCCTATGCTGCCTGTGTGTATTTGTTTTAAAATCAGCTAAATCGAAATTAGCTAAATACATGTGCTGCCAGGGATTTAAAGGGAGAGGTGTTGGTCCGTGCAGCAGGTTGGGGTTCCTTGGCGGCCAGAGCTGTCAGGTGCTTGTATCGTTTTAAGAGTGCGTTAATTTCATAAATATAGCAGTCGATCATATCTTCGTCTGTGGCGTTATCAAAGCCCGCATAAGCGATTTCCAGCGCGATGCGGGTTTTTTCCATGTCTTCCCGTAGAGAAGGAGTAGTATAATCTTCTTCTGTAGTCTGGTTGGTTTTATAGCTCTGGCTGAAAAACATTTTCATACACATACCTCGTTATCGGATTCATTCTTTTTATACTAAAAGTATAGCCTTATCTGTAGTAAAATATTCCAGTTTTGTGAATGGGTGCAGTTACATGCGCATAAATATAAACAGGAGCTTTGGTAAAGAGAAGGTATAGTATGGGAAGTGCAACCGGGATTGTAATGCTTACAGCAGTATGTGGAGTGATACTTGTAATGGTGGCTGTGAAAGTGAAGGCGGAGTGGCTTTTAAATGGCTGCATAAGAGGAGTATTAGGTACGATTGCAATTTTTTTTATGAATTCTTTTCTGGAAAAACAAGGTCTGGATCTTGGGATAGGCATCAATGCGGTGACTGTTTTGACATCTGCAATCCTTGGATTTCCTGGGGTCGCAGCCCTATATGGTGTTGGATTTTATAGAATTTTGTAACTTTTTAACAAAGATTATTTTTTTGCATTTTACTACTGGACAAAAAGAAAAAGACCATCTATAATGCATTTTACAACAACACATTCGAATGTTCTGAAGTGACAAATCACAAGGCCCGATGCTACTTTTGGCCAAGTAGTTATGAGGCGTTCTATGGGATGATTTTCTTCCCAAATTTCCAAAAGTTATGGTAAATTTTAAGACAAGTTAGGAGGTATTTGTTGAACGGTAATATTTTAGCTTTATGTGACACGGAGGAAGAATATGCGCAGCATATGACAGAGTATTTGAAGGCACATAAGGAATCACCGTGGGAGGTGTATACATATACAGATGTGGAGGAATTTGCTTCCTTTGCCAAAGAGACGGATATCGATATGCTGGTGGTGGCGGAGAATGCATATAACCAAGAGGTCCGTAAGCTTTCTGCGCAAAAGACAGTATTGCTGAATGAAAGTGGGGTCATCCGTTGGGAGGATATCCGTAATGTGAATAAGTATCAGGCCGCGGAATGCGTTTACAGAGAGATCTTCAGTGCTTATATGGAGGTGGCACAGCAGCCGCTTCCTCGGTTGGTGGAAGAGAGCGTTACCAGGATCATAGGTTTTTTTTCGCCCATACATCGGTGTCTGCAGACGACTTTTGCATTAACTATGGGGCAGGTGCTTTCCCAGAAATATAAGACACTTTACTTAAATTTTGAGTATTGTGCGGGTAATGTAGAGCTATTGCCTGATATGAAAACAAAAGATATATCAGATCTGGTCTATTTCCTGAATACGGACAAGGAACGGTTTCTTCTGAGAATGCAGACGATCATTTTGAAGAAAGGTGAGATGGATTATATTCCACCTGTGAAAGCCGGGATGACGCTTCTGGAGATTAGGTCAGAGGAATGGATGGAGCTGTTAAATCGTATCTCACAGTCGGGTGAGTATGAGTATATTATTTTGGATTTGAGTGAGAGTGTTCAGGGACTTTTAGAATTATTGCGCTCCTGTGACAGGATATATACACTGACAAAGGACGGCAGATCTGCAAGGGGAAAAATTGCCCATTATGAGAGGTTACTGGAAATGGCGGAATATGATGAGCTTTTGACTAAGACAAGCCGTTATCGTCTGCCCAGATTTCGTAAGATTCCTGATGAGATTGAGCTTCTGACAAAAGGGGAGCTGGCCGATTATGTGAGAAGAATTATGGGGGAGGTGACTGGGTGAAGGATGTATCAGACTGGAAGAGAGAGTTGCGTGTGAAGGTACTTGATAGAATTGATTATGGACGTGAGATGTCTGATCAGGATGTGGAGGACATTATCGATGAAGTTATGCTTCAGGATGAGGCTATGCAGGTATGTGGCATAAGGATCAAACAGCGGATTCGGAAGGAATTGTTTGACTCTCTGCGTAGACTGGATATTCTACAGCTGTTTGTGGAGGACCCATCCATTACGGAGATCATGATCAACGGCAGGGAGCATATCTTCGTGGAACGGGAGGGGGTACTTAAGGAGCTGGACATGCAGTTTGAATCCATGGAGAACTTGCGGAATGTGATCCAACAGATTGTGGCCGGCTGTAACAGGACAGTAAACGAAGCGTCGCCTATCGTGGACGCAAGGCTTAATGATGGCGCAAGAGTCAATGTGGTCATGAATCCCGTGGCGCTGAACGGACCGGCTGTGACGATCAGAAGGTTTCCGGGCAAACCCATTACCATGGAAGAGTTGGTACGCAGACAGTCTGTCAGCAGGGAGGCGGCCGATTTTTTGCAGATGCTGGTACAGGCAAAATATAATATATTTATTAGTGGAGGCACGGGCAGCGGAAAGACTACTTTGCTGAATGTGTTGTCAGGGTATATTTTGGCAGCAGAGCGTGTCATCACCATAGAAGATAATGCAGAATTGCAGCTTCAGGGTATCCGGAATCTTGTGCGATTGGAGGTCCGTAAGAATACTGCTGAAGGATGTCAGGAGATCACCATACGGGATCTGATCAGAACTTCTCTGCGTATGAGACCGGACAGGATCATTGTGGGTGAAGTCAGAGGTCCGGAGGCTATAGATATGATGCAGGCCATGAACACGGGCCATGAAGGCAGTATGAGCACCGGTCATGCTAACAGTGCTGAGGATATGCTGTCTCGTCTGGAGAGTATGATCTTGATGGGGATGGAGATGCCATTACAGGCCATACGAAATCAGATCGCAGCGGGAATTGATATCATCGTGCATCTGGGGAGGCTGCGTGATGGCTCTCGTAAGGTGTTGGAGATCATGGAGATTGTAGGGTGTGAAGAAGGACGATATCGCCTAAATACGTTGTATCGATTTCGGGAGGAAGGTCGGCAAATAGAAGGTGCTGTTCAGGGAACATTGGAAAAGGAAGGTGAATTAATCCGTGACGAGAAGCTTAAGAGGGCTGGAAACGGCCTGGAAAAGGGGGACTGTCGAGAAAGATAAGGAGAACTTTGGCAAAAAGAGAAACGCGGGTGACAAAAGAGATTATGGCAGGCATGAGTGGAACAGGAAGGAACTGATTCTGGAAGGACTTAAGTGCATGGTGATCGTACTGGTATTCAGTGTATATTTTTACAGAAGCCTATGGGCTGCCATTCCCTTGTGTGGCATCGGACTGTGGTATTGGAAAAGAGATTCGCAGCGAAAAGCACAACAGGACAGACATCAGCTTCTGCTTCAATTCAGGGATATGATACGATCGGTGGCCGGGGCTATGCAGGCAGGCTACAGCGTGGAAAATGCCTTTCTGGAAAGTTATGAAGATATGTCCATGATGTACGGAAGAGAATCCATGATCTGCCGGGAATTGAAGCTGATACAAAGGGGGCTGATCGTGAGTTTGACCATGGAAGAGCTGTTGGAGGACCTTGGGAGACGTAGCAGGACAGAACAGATACAGGAATTTGCTTCAGTATTTGCCATCGCCAGGAAGAATGGGGGAAGTATGACAGATGTGATCAGTTCTTATGCGGTAATGATTCAGAGACAAGTGGATACGAAGGAGGAGATTCTGACCCAGACTGCAGGGCGCAGGATGGAACAGAACATCATGAATGTGATGCCTTTTGGTATTATGGCGTACATTGGTATTAGTAACAGAGGATACTTTGACATACTTTATCATAATATGTTTGGCGTTATAGTCATGACGGTGTGTCTGGCAGTTTATCTGACAACCTGTGGATTGGCTGAAGTTATTTTGAAAAAAGCTGTAAGTGGGTGGGTGTAGGAGGTGCGCATGTATGTGGCAGCAGGAATTACATTAATGGTTTATTTGATTCTTTGGGTAGTCTCAAGAAAAAGATCAGTGGAAGGAAGAGGCATTCGACCAATATTACGCATGGCATCATGGATATACGAGAGACTGTCAGATTTCTCGGGAGAGAACAAGGGGCAGGAGCCCAATCTTAAAAAACTAAAGAAGCTGTATCCGTGGAAAGAGGCTGGGCAGTTGCTTTCTCAGTATTATGTAGAGAAGCTGGGAATCGTGCTGACAGTGATCCTGGTGGGGACTGTGCTTGGCACGGCGGTATCCCTGCAGGCAGAGGGAGGAAGGAGGCTTCAAAGTGGCAGTGTAATAAAAAGAGGAGATTATAGAGAACCACAGCAGAAGCTGGACCTGAGTGTCAGTGTGGAAGGATACCCTAAGCAGGTAATAGAGCTTATGGTAAGTGGCCGTGTTCCTGATAAGGAGACGGCAGATCAGTTAGAACAGGAATTCTGGGAATTGCTGAAAGTTTCTTCTCTTTCGGGAAATATGTCCTGGGATGCGGTGTGTGAGGATCTAAATCTGCAACAGAGTCTGGAGAATTTTCCTTTTACTGTAGAGTGGAGCTGTGACAACCCTCATGTGGTGGATGATGCTGGGAATGTAAAGAAGTTGGCGAAAGGAGAGGAAGAGAAGGTGACGCTGGAAGCGAAGGTCACATACCATGAATGGGAATGGACACATGCACTGGATGTGACAGTCATAACATCGCTGACAGAGGAAGAACAGTTTTATCAAGAGCTTGAGCAGGTGTTGTTAGAGCAGGAGAAAGAAAGCCGGCAAAAGGCTGACGTACGGTTGCCTGTGATGTTTAGAGGAAAGGAGATTCAATGGGAGGAGAGATTGGAGGATCACGGATTTACTCTTTGGATTCTTGCTGTGACCATCGGTGTGGTGATTTTCTTTCTAAAAGATAAGGATCTGGACAAGCAGTTACAGGAAAGGCATAAATTGTTAAGGGATGCTTACCCGGGAATTGTACATAAGATGGAGCTTTATCTGAGAGCAGGATTGACCACAAGAGGAGCTTTTGTGCGGATCGCAGAAGAATATCTGCGAAAAAAGGAGGAGGGGAAAGAATCTCATCCGGCATATGAGGAGATGCTGTACACCTGTAGAGAACTAGGGCTGGGGATGACTGAAACAAGGGTATACGAGAGGTTCGGCAGCAGGTGCGGAATTCGTGAGTATGTGAGACTGGGGGCACTTTTGGCTCAGAATGTAGTAAAGGGAAACCAAGGACTGTCCTTTAGATTAAAGGAAGAGGCAGAGGCTGCATTGAAGGAACAGATGCAGCATGGCAGGCAGCTTGGAGAGGAAGCATCCACAAAGCTTCTGGTGCCTATGGTAATGATGCTTGGAATTGTTATGGTGTTGATCATGATTCCGGCATTTGGAACATTTTAATAAGATAAAGGAGAGATGAAAACATGAAGAACAGAAAATGCTTTTGGAAGAAATTTTGGAAGAATTTTTGTGAGGAAGAAGATGGTATGGGAACAGTGGAAATCATACTGATCATCGTGGTATTAGTAAGTTTGGTCATTATATTTAAGTCACAGATTTCTGGCCTGGTGGAGTCAATCTTTCAGAAAATCACTACACAGGCAGCGCGGGTATGAGAAATGGGCGGCATGACCTACAAAAGGACGGTTATCTGACGATATATGCGGCGTTATCTCTGACCATAATTTTATCTCTATATCTGGCTTTGTTGGAGGGAGTCAGAGTACATACGTTTCAGATGGAGGCACAGCTGATCACAGATATTGCTACAGACAGTGTGTTGGCAGAGTATCATCAGAAATTGTTTGAGCGGTATGGTATGTTCTGGATAGACACTTCTTATGGCAGCACAGAACCTTCTGTGGAGACACTTAAGGAGCATATGGAGTGGTATGTGCAGCAGAATTGTGATATGGAGGATGTGTTTCTGGGGGATTATATTTACAGAGATTTTCTGGGGATGAATCTTGACAGTATCACAATTCTGGGAACGGTTGTGGCATCTGACGATGATGGAAGATTTTTTCGGGAACGTGCCGTGGAAGTGGTGAAGGATGATATCGGTCTTGGGTTTCTTGAACAGGTATCCCGGTGGCTTGACACGGTGGAGATATATGGTCTTTTGGATAGTAGCCTGGAGGAGGACAAGCGGCAGGCAGATGAGGTCATAGAGGAGTTGGATGGGCAAAAGCGGCAGGCGGGAGAAAAATGGGTCACGATAGAAGTGAAAAATCCCACTGTTCCTATAGAGGAGATAAAGCGAAAGGGTGTCCTGAATCTTGTTATAGACCATCCTGAAAAAGTGTCTGCAAAAGGCATCGATTCAGATCAAGTAATCAGCTGCAGAAGAGACAGGGAAGGAATCAATCAGGGAAATTGGAAGGCAGAAGATGAGGAAGGTCTGACAGAGCGGTTGTTGTGGCAGGAATATCTGATGAGGTATTGTGGATTCTATGGACGAGAATTAGAAGAATGTGCTTTACAATATCAATTGGAGTATTTGATCGTAGGAAAAGATAATGATACGGACAACCTTAAAGGTGTGTTACATCGTATCATATCTATCAGGGAAGCTGCAAATACAATGTACCTTTACTTAGATCAGGAAAAATCTGCTGGTGTGGATGCGGCAGCAGCACTTTTGGCTGCTACAGTCACATTACCGGAGTTACAGCCTGTTTTTAAGACAGTAATTATGCTGGGATGGGCTTATATGGAGAGTCTTCATGATGTGAAATGCTTATTGGAAGGTGAAAAGATTCCCTTGTTAAAGACAAAGGAGACATGGCATTATGACCTTGGTCTTATTTTGGAAGATATGAACCTGGATGGGTTGTTGGCGGAAGGAATACAGGGGGAAGTTGATGAGGAACAATCTAAAGGCAGTGCAGAATCGCTTGTTGCCTTGTCATATGCGGACTATTTACGAATACTTCTTGCCTTGTCACCACTGGAGAAACAGACATTTCGAATGATGGACATTATGGAAATGGACATCAGACAGACGCCCGGCAATGCACACTTTCGCATAGACGGCTGCGTGGACCGGATTATGGCAGAGATTTCAATCAGGAGCAGTTACGGTTATTCAGTTAAGATCTGTAAAAAGAAAAAGTATTAGATGGAAGCAAAAAAGATTTGAAGGAGGTGGCAGCGGTGTCCTCTTTATGGAAAACATTTTTTATTATCATAAATAAACATCGGATCAAAAGGAAACCTTCTCCGACACTGCAGATGTTACAGTCTATAGAGCGCCTTGCCCAAGGCATGTATTTACAACCCGACATAAAGAGGATACCGCTGCTTCACTTCCCTGGTAATGGCCGGAAAATGGCAGATGATGTCGCAGGGGGCAGGCATAGTCTTGGCGGAAGCATGACATTGGAAGCGGCGGTGGTCATTCCTATGTTATTATTCTTTTTTCTGAACCTGATGTCCGCCATAGAGATGGTCAGGTTTCATGGAAATCTGGAGCTGGCATTATGGAAAAATGGTAGAATTATGGCAGTCAGCGGATATGCTTATGACAAGATATTTGGAGAAGGGGAGAGTGAGGTGACTGCCGATGCTATGTGGGAAGAGGTAGTGTTGGAACTTGGGGTGACACTTTTGTCTGACTTAGCCGTACGTAATGCAGTAGTTTGTGATCTGGGAAGAGATTATCTGGAGAAATCTCCATTGACATACGGGGAAAAGGGACTTGTTTTTCTGGAATCATCATATGGAGAGGATGATTATATTGATGTAAAAGTGACTTATCAGGTGTCGCCGATGTTTTGTATTCCCGGTTTTAAGTCCTTTCGTATGGCCAACAGGTACTACGCCAGAGCTTGGACTGGTTATGCGGTTGGTAAAGTGGGAGGCGAACAAGGTAGCGAAGCGGTCTTGGACAGGGTGTATGTTACTCCATATGGCGAGGTATATCATATGAGTCGTGATTGCAGTTATCTTAAGAGAATTATCAGTGTGATGAGCCTTTCAGAGGTGTATAGTGCCCGCAATAGCAGTGGAGAGCGCTATGTGCTGTGCAGAGTGTGTGCAGGACAAGGGGTGAGAATCGTATATGTGACACGGGATGGCAGTAGCTATCACGAAAAAAAGGATTGCCCCAGCTTGAAAAGAACGATTATTACGCTGGAACGTTTGGCTGCGGAGGCAGAATACCGACCTTGCAGTAAATGCGCCAAATAAATGGAGGAATTATGTGGAAGTGGGCAGGATTGATCTGTTATTTGATCATACTCAGTATCTATGATATAAGGACCAGGAAAATTCCGTCAGTGTGGATGGTGATAGGAGGTGTAGCAACACTTGCCTACTTGATATATTTGTGTTTATGTCATCCTTTTTCGGAACTTTGGCCGGAAGTGTTGAAAAGCTGGGGGCCGGGATTGTTGATGCTGGCAGCCGGAAGACTTAGTGGTAAGATCGGCAGTGGCGACGGCTGTATTCTGCTTGTGGCAGGCAGTATTCTGGGAAGTGTGAAGATGATGGGGGTATTTATGGGAAGTTTATTTCTTGCGGCGTTGACTGCGGTTGTCTTGCTGATTTTTCGCAAGGCAGGGAAGAATGATAAGATGCCTTTTATGCCTTTTTTAGCTGCAGCGGTGATCTTGCTTGGAATGATGTAAGCGTTCCATATTGTTGGAAAGGAGTTTTATGAAAGCTTATTTTACAGTGGAAGCGGCGTGTGTACTGCCTATTGTGTTTGGCGTGTATATATTTTTGATTTATGAAATGTTTTATCAGTATGACAGATGTCTGTTGGAACAGGATGTGGCATTGCAGGTGCTTAAGGAACAGTGGGGTGTTGAACACAAGACAGGGGAACTGGAACAATATCTGGCATTTAGACTGGAAGATAATGTGCTGAAAAAAGGGAATGGAAAGGTTCAGGCTTATGCCAGCGGTACTGTGGCAGTGCCATTTAAAGATCTTATGGTATGGACTGATAATGACAATTGGAGGATGGAGGCTGCATTTTCCAGTGTGGATGTGGATCTTGCAAAGTGGATCAGATTAAGTCGAAAAATCATGGAGGGTATAGAAAATGTTACACACAGAATTTGTGAGGAACCTTAATTGTAACTATGAAAGAATTCTTTTGGATAAAAGCCCGGAGGAAAAAAGATATCAATATTGTATTGTGACCAGAGGAGGAATCAAAGGTTTGCTGCCATGCAATCTTAGATATATTAATGGGCAGGCTTATCTATATTATGATATATCGTCTACCCAGAGCGTGGCTCAGTTATGCTCTGGTAAAAGAATCGGAAGACAATGGATGAAGGATTTTTTGTGGGGGATGCGCAGAGTGCGGCGTCAAATGGAACGTTTCTTGCTGGATGATACCAATATTTTATGGCATCCTCAGCAAATCTTTCAAGATCTGGAGAAGAACGAATTTTATTTTCTGTATGTGCCATATTTTGAGGGTGACAGTGGATTCGGTGAATTGATGAATTATCTGGTAGAACATATCGATCATGAGGATGATGGGCTTATAGAGTGTGTTTATAAAATGCATGAGCAATATCAGATTCTAGGTGAGATATATTTAAAAGACCAAATTTATGAAGATGGCAAGAGATTAGATATTGAGCCGAAGGAACCTGTCTTGCATACAGAGGGGTCGGTGATGAATCCATTACAAAAGACGGAAGTGATAGAAACATCTGCAATGAATATACAAGATGCAAAGGAGAACTATGAGAATAGAGAAAATAAGAAAGGAATCTTATATTTTCTGGAAGGACGCAGAAAGAAGCAAAGGGATGAGAGAGATAATCTGCAGCTACAGACAGGAAAAGCCATGATGGGACATGCTTTTTGTGAGGAAACTATATATACAAAAATACCAAGCATGGAAACTTCGCAGGAAGCGATGGAGGAAGAGGAGCAATTGGGAAGAACTATGTATATGGAAAATGTAAATGATAGTACAGAAGAGGTGGAAGCACTATATTTGGAGAGTGGGCAGCTTTTGACCAGAATAGATAGTCAGACGATAATTTTGGGCAAAAAAAAGGAAGAGGCAGATTATGTGATCGAAGATGCGTCTGTCAGTAGGATGCATGCACGAATTACCCGTGACAAGGAAGGGATTTACCTGGAAGATCTGAATTCTACAAATGGTACTTTTAAAAATGGTTTGCGGCTTCAACCCTATGAAAAGCGTAGATTGGATAAGGAGGATGAAATCAAGCTGGGAAAAATCATTTTGTTTTTCAGATAATTATATTCTTTTCATAATTTGTATTGACGAAAGGGACCCAAAAGTGGTACATTTTTTAAAATGGGTTTTGTGTTAAGGACACAGCTTCTTAATCATGAGCTTTAAGGTGGGTATTATGAGAAGCATAATGGAAAAGTACGGCAAACTGCCATTGATAAGCGGTGTGCTGGTCTTAATGAATGTAGTAGTCTTTTTACTCTGTTTATTAACCGGTGACAGGTTATATGTCATGGGCAGGGTCAGTGTGTTTGAAACCATTATGAACAAGGAGTTTTCAAGATTACTTTGGGCGATGTTCCTTCACGGTGATGTGAATCACCTCTTTAACAATATGCTGATTCTCTCTTTTCTGGGAGAAATTATTGAGAAGGAGATTGGTCATATACCTTATTTACTGATATACTTACTTTCCGGTGTGGGCGGAAATTTGTCATCACTGTTGTTTAAGATGATATCTGATGATTGGTCGGTCTCTATCGGAGCCAGTGGTGCTGTGTTTGGTCTGGATGGTGTATTATTGGCGCTGGTGCTGTTTGCAGGACGGGAAATACCGACAGTAACACCTGTCAGAGTGGTATTGATGATTGTTTTGTCTTTGTACAATGGGTTTGCAGGGATGAACATCGATAATGCAGCACATGTCGGAGGACTTATTACAGGCTTTGTGTTAGGAGCAGTGTTGTGTGTAATACAAAGAAGAATGAGAGAGGAGAATAAAGAATGAGGAAAGATGATTGTATTTTTTGTAAAATAGCGAATGGTGAAATACTTTCTAAGACACTGCATGAGGATGAAAAATTTCGTGTTATATTGGATCTGGGGCCGGCTACAAGAGGCCATGCGCTGATCTTGCCAAAAGATCATGCGTCAAATCTCTATGAACTGCCTGATGATATAGCAGCCAATGTGCTGATATTGGCAAGGAATATGGCGTCTCAGATGACACAGAAGCTTAACTGCGATGGATTTAATCTGGTTCAGAATAATGGTAAGGCAGCCGGACAGACGGTAAATCATTTTCACATGCATCTGATTCCCAGGTATCTAAGTGATGGGCAAAATATTAACTGGATATCATCCGAACCCTCTGCGAAAGAGCTGGAGGAAGTTAAAAGACAGATTACAGAATAGTGGCTGTTATGTGAAACTGCAATGAATATAGGAGACGATCAATGAGAAGAATTGTTCTAATGGTGTTAAAGTTGTTTTACATTGCACCATACTATGTTTATCGTATTGGGAAGTTTGGCAGGCAGCAACCCATAGATCATGATGAAGCTTTTGCTTATATACAAAAAGCGGCCTGTAAGGCAAATCGTGCAGGAAGAGTTACAATCGAAGTGCATGATGAAAAAAATATTCCTGAAGAAAAGGGATTCATATTCTTTCCAAATCATCAGGGTATGTTTGATATCCTTGTTTTTTTGGCCACATGCCCTGTGCCCTTTTCGTTTGTACTAAAGCATGAGTTAAAGGATATCATTTTGTTAAAGCAAGTGATAGCTGCGTTGGGAGCTATTCCTATGGACAGAAGTAATCTACGACAATCTATGCAGGTAATCAGCCAGATGGCAGAAGAAGTAAAAAAGGGAAGAAACTTTTTGATTTTTGCTGAAGGTACCAGAAGTAAATTGGGAAATAAGCTGCTTGAGTTTAAAGGTGGTTCTTTCAAAAGTGCACAGAAAGCCAAGTGTCCGATTGTACCATGTGTGCTGATTGATTCCTTTGTACCATTTGATCAGAAATCTGTCAAACCGGTAACTGTAAAATTATATTATTTACCTCCGATGTATTATGATGAATATAAAGATATGAAGACATCTCAGATCGCAGAGGAAGTAAAACGAAGGATAGAACTGAAGATAACAGAAGTTACAGGGGAGTAATAGTTTGAATATCGATGGGCAGTAAAAAACTGAAGTAAAAAAGGGTGAATTGAAAAATTAAATTCCGCTTTGTAAATTTAAATTCTACTTTGCAGGAAAAAATTCCACAAAAAAGAAAAAAATAATATTTAGGTATATGAAATTTCCAAAATCAGAGTTAAAATAAGAGTAAAAGCTGTGGTTTTGGGAATTTTTTTGCATACCGAGCGGAAGTCGAATTTACGTGTGATTTTTTGGAGTGAGTAAATTCCACCTCTGGGGGATGTTCTGCGATGATGGTTGTATGAAATTTCCAGCCCGGCTTTTTGTTATCGTTTATTGGTATCTACTGCTGTATTTATTTTAAAAGTTCCGGACTTAAAATGATCTCGTCGGCGGGAATTTTCTGAAGATGAAACGCTTTCAAGATCTTTTCCCCATACTGGAATGCAAATACGTCATAGGGACTCTTGTTTCCCAGATTTTTTCTGGCGTAGGAATTGATATGGCTCATCATTAAGTCAATCTGCTCCTGTGTATATTGTCCTATATCAGTCCCTTTCGGAATGATCCTGCGTATCATTTCATGATTGTTTTCACAGTTGGGTTTCTGATAGGGAGCACTTGCATTACAGTAAAATATTTTGGTACGGGGATTGCCCTGTTTGTCAAATTCAATGGCAGACGGGTTTGAAAATTCACTGCCGTTGTCGGCCAGAAGAATGGGGAACAGGTCAATAAAAACATCGGGTTTCAATTCGATATACAGTTTGTTAAAAATATCAATAACAGACTGCGAATCATTACAAGTACGCAAAAACGCAAGCTGCAGTTCCTGCTCCACAAAGTGTATGGTCAGCAGAACAGCGCCGCCTTTGACACCCATCACGGAATCAATCTGTCTTGCAGGAAGATCGGGATGTTCCAGTCTGTATTTATGAAAGCATTCGAGGTCACGACCGATACGGCATGACTTGTCCACTTTGAGAACTTTTGAAGCAGATTTTCTCGGGCGTATTCTGACGGTGCGGGGCATGTCAATATTTCTGGCTGTAAACAGACCGCTGTTGATGTAAGAATACAATGTACGTTCAGATTTCATAAGTTCATCTGCATGATAAATGGCGATGTGATGAAGAGACTGTCCTTTTTTCAATAAAGGAGAAACAACAGCATCGATCTGCTTTAATTCGGCCTCGGAAATGGCAAAACCGGAACGGGATTCCGACCTGACGAGTTCGTATTCTTTCTGGGCATAGGAAGCCTTGTAGAGATGTTTTTCCAACGAACATCTGCTTCGATCCACACATCCGTTACAGACATAAGGCGGTTTGGAAAGTTTAGGACAGACATATTTCTCATAGTGGATACAGGAAGTAATACATTTTCCACATGACCAGCATACTCTGTTTGGATTAGAAGTACAGTTAGCGCATACTTTCTTAATATCACACTTGTGCTGATATGCCAAAAGACAGTCATTGAAGGATTTGCCAAAAGTGCCGGTTTTCTCAAAGCAGATATGATTTTTAACCTCTTTGGCGATAGTGGTGCAGTCTTTATTCAAGAGTCTGGCAATGCCTTTAAAACTGTTGCGTTCATTCAGCTGGGTTTCAATAGTGATTCTGGAATCAATCGTCAAATGTTTTTGTTTATTCATAATGATGGTCTCCTTGCCGCCGGGAGGAACAACCATGTTTGTAAGAGTATTATAAATGAAATTTTGGAATAAGAAAATTCCATTCTTGGATAAGGTGCTTTTTGTGAGATTAAATTCTACAGAGGGGTGGAATTTAGTTTGGCAATTGACTGTTTGTTTGGGTTTGTGGTATGGAAAGGAAAATGGTGTTGCATTGGAGGAGGGAATGTGGTAAAATAGGGCGAGATTATAGATTTAGTGTTGGTAATAATATAAATAAAAATAATTAAATACATAGATGCAGGTTTTGTGGCTGCATGAAGGGAGAAAAGATGGAAGTATTGTATAGTAGTACAAGAGGAAACGGAGCTCGGGTGAAAGCTTCAGAGGCGATTTTGAAGGGGCTGGCTGATGACGGCGGACTTTTTGTGCCGGATCGTATTCCGGTTTTAGATAGATCTTTAAAAGAATTATCAGAGATGTCATATCAGGAAGTGGCTTATGAAGTGATGAAGCTGTTTTTGACTGATTTTACGGAAGAGGAGCTGAAGAATTGTATCAAGCGTGCTTATGATGAGAAGTTTGATACGGAGGTGATCGCTCCTTTGGTTGAGGCAAAGGGTGCTTATTATTTGGAGTTGTTCCATGGCGCTACCATTGCTTTTAAGGATATGGCGCTTTCGATCCTGCCTCATTTGATGATTACTTCTGCCAGAAAGAATCAGATTCAGAATGAGATCGTAATTCTGACGGCTACCTCAGGTGATACCGGTAAGGCTGCGCTGGCTGGATTTGCAGGTGTAGAAGGTACCAGGATCATTGTATTTTACCCGAAGAACGGTGTCAGCCCCATTCAGGAGAAGCAGATGGTGACCCAGAAGGGAGACAATACTTTTGTAGTTGGAATTCATGGTAATTTTGATGATGCACAAACCGGTGTGAAGAACATTTTCTCTGATAAAGAGCTTGCCAAGGAGATGGAGGAGAAGGGATTCCAGTTTTCTTCTGCCAACTCTATTAATATCGGACGTCTGGTCCCTCAGATTGTTTATTATGTGTATGCTTATGCGAAGCTTTTGAAAGAAGAGAAGGTTGCTGACGGCGAAGTGATCAATGTGGTAGTTCCCACCGGTAACTTTGGTAATATTCTGGCTGCTTTCTATGCAAAGAATATGGGTGTTCCTGTCGGAAAGCTGATCTGTGCTTCCAATGATAACAAGGTGCTGTATGACTTCTTTGCCACCGGAACTTATGACCGTAACAGAGAGTTTATGCTGACCACATCACCTTCCATGGATATTTTGATCTCCAGTAACTTAGAGAGACTGATTTATCGTATCGCAGGAAATGATGCGCAGAAGAACGCACAGTTGATGTCTTCCTTAAGCGGTCAGGGTAAGTATGAGATTACAGCTGAGATGAAGGAACAGCTTAATGATTTCTATGGTAATTACGCTTCTGAGGCTGAGACTGCACAGACAATTCAGAAATTATATGAGGATTGCGGCTATGTGATCGATACCCACACAGCAGTGGCAGCTTGTGTATATGATAAATATGTGAAGGAGACAGGAGACCATGCTAAGACTGTGATTGCTTCTACAGCAAGTCCCTTTAAATTTACCAGAAGCGTTATGGATGCTATTGATCATAAGTATGACGCTATGGGTGATTTTGAACTGGTTGATGAGCTTTCTAAGATTGCCAATGTGACAGTTCCCAATGCCATTGAGGAAATCCGCAGCGCTGATATCGTACATGACAATGTGTGTGAAGTTGGCGAGATGAAGCAGATCGTTAAGGACTTCCTGAAAATTTAATCGCCAAACATGATGTGAAAGCATATAGAATGCCCTTTCGGAATACCCGGAGGGGCATTAAAAATTGTGACATCTTAATTTCTGTCAGAAAGATTCACATAATCTCTGTCCCCGCCCGCCGGCTTATATGCCGGACGAATGATCTTACCGTTATTGGCCAGCTCTTCCAGTCTGTGTGCGCTCCACCCTACAATCCTTGCGATGGCAAAGATCGGTGTATAAAGCTCCAGTGGCAGGTTCAGCATGTTGTATACAAAGCCGGAGTAGAAGTCCACGTTAATGCTGACACCCTTAAACATCTGCCGCTCCTTACTGATAATTTGGGGAGCAAGATGTTCTACCATGGAATACAGTGCAAATTCGTTTTCCAGTCCCTTTTCTATAGATAGGAAGAATCTATGACACCTACAACCTGGGACATCTTGGAAAGTTTAATGATTTCAGGTGTAATTTCGGAATAAATATTTTGATTCATTCTCGAGGCTCCTTTCTGTAAAAAGTATAGGTTATGCGAATAATACGAATATCATAACAGGAAAGAGGTGGTTTTAAAAATTGCTATATATGGATTGCATTTTGGGCAGGATGGTATTAGAATAATAAATAAGGCATTCAAGAAAATGGAGGATAAGATGACAGTAAAAGAGATGTTAAATCATGTGGATCATACTCAGTTAAAAGCTTTTGCAACCTGGGAAGATATTGTAAAATTGTGCGAGGAGGCAATTACGTATCAAACAGCCAGCGTATGTGTGCCGCCGACATATATTAAGCAGATTCATGACAATTACGGTGACAAGATAAATATCTGTACCGTAGTAGGTTTCCCGTTGGGGTACAGTGTTACAGAGGCTAAGATTGCAGAGGCAGAGAGGGCGCTTGCAGATGGTTGTAACGAGATTGATATGGTGGTCAATATCAGTGATGTGAAGAATGGTCTTTTTGATAAAGTGGAGGAGGAAATCCGGCAGTTAAAGGAGGCTTGTGGATCACATATTTTGAAAGTGATCATCGAGACCTGCTATCTGACAGAGGAAGAGAAGATAGCTATGTGTAAGGCTGTGACTGCAGCTGGAGCAGATTATATTAAGACTTCTACCGGTTTTGGCACGGATGGTGCCACAAGGGAAGATGTGGAGCTGTTTAAGGCGCATATCGGACCAAATGTAAAGATCAAAGCGGCCGGGGGAGTATCGACATTGGAAGACATGAAAATGTTTCTGGCGCTTGGCTGTGACCGTATCGGAACTTCCAGAGCAGTGGGACTGTGTAAAGGAGAGTTGACAGAAGGCTATTGAATGACTCCAAATAGGAAATAACAAAAAGGAAAAGAAATATGGTAAACAAAGTGATTCAAGAAAGACTCTGCGTGCTTCGTAAGGTAATGACGCAGAAGGGCATTGATTTTTACCTGATACCTACTGCTGATTATCATAATTCGGAATATGTAAACGATTACTTTAAAGTAAGGGAATATTTTTCCAATTTTTCCGGATCCAATGGTACGCTGTTGGTGTGGCAGGAGGGCGCAGGGCTTTGGACAGATGGGCGCTACTTTATTCAAGCCGCGCAGGAGCTTTCAGGGACTACGATAGAGCTGTTTCGCATGCAGGATGAAGGTGTGCCTACTATGGAAGCGTTTTTGAAAGAAAGGATGAAGGATGGGCAGACACTGGGATTGGATGGCAGAGTGGTGTCTGTGAGACAGGGGAAGAAGCTTGAGGAGATTTTGAAAGAGAAGAAGGGGAAGCTTGCTTATACAGAAGACCTTGCGGATGAGATCTGGAAAGACAGACCGCCGTTTCCGGCAGGTAAGATAACCATCCTTGAGGATACACTGGCCGGCAAAAGTGTAGATGATAAGCTGAAGGAACTTATGGAGGCGCTTCGTAAAGAAGGCGCGGAAGGAACATTTATCAGTAAACTGGATGATCTGATGTGGCTTTTTAATATCAGAGGCTGTGATGTGGCATGCAATCCGGTGGCAATGTCTTATGGGTACATTTCTGATTCTGAAAATGTGATCTTTCTGCAAGAGAAAGCACTGAATGACTCGATTCAGTGTTATTTTCAGGCCCATGGTATCCGGGTGAAAAAATATAGTGATGTAATGTCTTACCTTGAAAATTTGCCCAAAGGCAAAAAGATTCTGCTGGATGACAGATATTGCAGTTTTGCCACATACAAAGCGCTTCTAAATGGTCATACGCTTGTTGAGAAGAAGAATCCCACTGAGCTTCTAAAGGCAGTCAAAAACCCCGTGGAGCTTGAAAATATGAAGGCGGTTTATCTGCAGGACAGCGTGGCGGTGACCAAGTTTATTTATTGGCTGAAGACCCACGTGGGCAAAGAAGAGATCACAGAGGTCTTGGCAGCGGAGTGTTTGGATGGACTTCGCAGGCAGATTCCGGGGTTTCTCGATCTGTCCTTCCCTACCATAGCGGCTTATGGAGTAAATGGCGCCATCATTCATTATTCAGCCACGCCTGGGAAGCATGGGGTGTTGGCACCGAAAGGGATGTTGATGGTGGATTCCGGTGGGCAGTATCTGGGAGGAACTACTGATGTTACGCGTACTATAGTTCTGGGACCGATCTCGGAAGAGATAAAGAAACAGTATACTATGGTGGCAGCGGGGATGCTTCAGCTTAGTAATGCTAAGTGGCTCTACGGCTGCACAGGGCGGAATCTTGATATTCTGGCCAGACAGCCGCTTTGGGACATGGAGCTGGATTATAAGCATGGTACGGGGCATGGGATTGGCTATATTTTGAATGTGCATGAAGGACCTCAGAATCTTCGTTGGAAATATGCAGAAGGTATGACAGAGGCTGTGTTGGAGGCGGGGATGGTCGTTTCCGATGAGCCGGGAGTATATGTGGAGGGGAGTCATGGTGTGAGGATTGAAAATATTCTGGTGGCTTGTAATGGGGAAAAGAATGAGTATGGGCAGTTTATGTACTTTGATACTTTGACGTATGTGCCGATTGATTTGGATGGGATTTTGGCGGAGGATTTGAATGAGACACAGAAGAGGTATCTGAATGAGTATCATAGGATGGTGAGGGAGAAGTTGGAGGCTTATCTTACAGGGGAAGAAGTGGAATGGTTGCGGGAGGTGACCAAGGAGATTTGAGAGTTTGAGGGAAAGGGGGATTAGAGAGTGACGTTCAGCCGCGCCCATTCGCAAAACCGCCCCTTTGGGGCTCTTCGCTGCTTCGCAGCTATTTTTGCTCATTAGCGGGCGCTCCCTCAGAGACGGGGCAAGGATGAAAATTCGTGCGAGCACGATTTTCATCCTTGTCTCGTCTCTGGCTGAACTGGTTGATAAAAAAAGTATAAAAAATCAATACCAAATATTGACTTTTGACTTGATTTTTGCGATAATAAATTTGTATGTGGCAAACCTTTGAATTTGATAGAC
>JAFYSG010000175.1 GCA_017559435.1 Lachnospiraceae bacterium | reverse complement strand
CTACCATAGTCTTGATGGCTGCCTGAATCTCATTTTTGCCTGTAGTGAGAACTTCGTCTACGGGATAACTGCCGATGACAGTACGGATGCTGCTCTGGCAGATGTTGCGCAGGATGCCGGAAGGATTCGCAGAAGCGTAAATAGCCTTCACCGGATCAGAGACACGGTACTCTACGAAGAAATCCACATTTACAAAGTTATAATCGGAGGTGATCATTAGGGATTCTTCTGCATTGCTTTGACCGGAATCGGTACTGTAACCGATGCTGAAGCCCTGTATAGTGGTGTTTACTTTGCGCACCTGCTGGATCAGCGGCAGTTTGAAGTGAAGTCCCGGCTCTGTCACTGCCTTGGCTTTGCCTAGGGTGATTAGTACGGCCTGCTCTTGTTCTCTTACTTGATAGCTGGAGCCGAAGAGTACCACCAGCGCTGCCACTGCAATGACAACGGGGATGATGATCTTGCCCAGTTTTTTACTTGCATTTTGACTCATATATAAATACTCCCTTCTTGTGTATGTACCCGTGGTATAACGCCCGGATTGTGTATTTGGTTATTATTATATTACTATGTTTTGAGCACTTGTGCAATCCTAAAAACGGAACGATACTATTAAAAAAATCTAATATAAATATAAAAAATGAACGATAACCGGAATTATCGTCCATACCTGAGAGTTCAAAATGTTCTGGCAGCCTTCGGATTTATTTAGTTGCTGAGGGGTAAAATTTTTGGTATAATGTGGATACAGGCAGTATAAGGCTGGGAAGAGAAAGCATGAGTGTGTGATCGAGCATATGGAGGAGAGGGAACTATGCAAAAGTATGTAATGGCGTTGGATCAGGGAACTACAAGCTCCCGCTGCATTATCTTTGATAAGCAGGGGAATATCTGCTCTATGGCACAGAAGGAGTTTACGCAGATTTATCCCAAGCCCGGCTGGGTGGAGCACAATCCCAAGGAGATCTGGTCTTCTCAGCTGGCGGTGGCTACGGAGAGTATGGCACTTTTAGGAATTGATGCAGAAGATCTTTGCGGCATCGGTATTACCAATCAGCGTGAGACCACTATATGCTGGGATCGTTATACCGGGGAGCCTGTTTATAATGCTATTGTGTGGCAGTGCAGGCGTACATCCAAGATCATCGATGAGTTGAAAACAGATGGTTTTGATCAGGTGATTCGGGAGAAGACGGGGCTGGTGCCGGATGCTTATTTCAGTGCGTCTAAGATTGCGTGGATCCTTCAGAATGTGCCGGGAGCCAGGCAGAAAGCGGAGGACGGAGATTTGATCTTTGGTACGGTGGATACGTGGCTGATCTGGAACCTGACCAAGGGTGCAGTGCATGTGACAGATTATACCAATGCTTCCCGGACTATGTTGTTTGATATTCACAGCCTGTGCTGGGATGATGAGATATTGAATCGTTTAGGGATTCCGGCTTCTATGTTGCCGGAGGTGAAGCCTTCCAGTTGTATCTTCGGGAATGCGGATCCGTTGATTTTCGGAAAGTCAGTGCCTATCGCCGGTGTGGCCGGTGACCAGCAGGCGGCATTGTTTGGGCAGTGTTGTTTTGAAGAGGGAGAGGCCAAGAATACTTATGGAACAGGGTGTTTCCTGTTGATGAATACGGGACATCATGCGGTTACCTCTCAGGCAGGGCTTCTGACTACCATTGCGGCCAGTGTGGGCAATCAAGTGGAGTATGCGCTGGAGGGCAGCGTGTTTGTGGCTGGGGCCTCCATGCAATGGCTACGGGACAGTATGCGTATGATCAGGTCGGCGCCTCAGTCGAAAGAGTATGCTGAGAGTGTGCAGGATACGGGAGAGATGTATATCGTGCCCGCTTTTACCGGTATGGGCGCGCCATATTGGAATCAGTATGCCAGAGGAACTGTGGTGGGAATGACCAGAGGAACTACCAAGGAGCATTTCATCCGGGCGACGCTGGAATCTATTGCTTATCAGACGGCAGATGTGCTGCGGGCCATGGAATGGGATTGTGGCACGAACCTGAAGAGTCTTAAGGTGGACGGCGGTGCCAGTGCCAATGATTTTCTGATGCAGTTTCAGTCGGATATCATTGATACTAAGGTGCTGAAGCCTCAGTGTATAGAGACTACGGCGCTGGGCGCGGCTTATCTGGCGGGACTGGCTACCGGGTATTGGAAGAGCAGAGAAGAGATTAAGGAAAACTGGCAGATCGGGCATGTGTATGAGCCGGATATGGGCCGGGAGAAGAGAGAGGAGCTTCTGAAGGGCTGGAGACGGGCAGTCAGATGCGCTATTGCCTGGGCTAAGGATGAGGAGTGATTTGCGACGGTATGGTCGAAGGGGGGACGCCAGGCAGGTTTCTCAGACGGAGCAGGTGTTACCGAGCTGGATGATACTGTTGCAAATTTATATAATTTAATAAAATTTTTTTGTTGTAAACATTGGAAATTATGTTACAATGAGGTATAGGTAATTGTTTGGTTGATAGCTTTTCACGAAGGGTGAAATATATATTGGACAAGACAGGAAAGTGAGGATGTAAAGATGATTGTACAGAAATATAAAGATATGTTGTCGGGGAAGTCGGTGATTCGGCAGTTGTCGGAGTTTGCTACGGCAAGAGGGACGGAGATTGGGTATGAGAATGTGTTTGATTTTAGTCTGGGGAATCCGTCTGTTGCGGTTCCGCAGGAATTTACGGATGCTTTAGTACATATGCTTACTACGAAGAGTACCCAGGAGTTGCATGGGTATAGTCCCAGTCTGGGAATTACGAAGGTGCGGGAGGCTATTGCCGCGTCTCTGGAGAAGCGGTTTGGGATTCCTTATAGGGCAGAGCATATTTTTATGGCCTCGGGAGCGGCAGGGGCTCTTGCTCATGCGTTTCGTCTGGTGACGGAGCCTGGGGATGAGATTCTGACTTTTGCACCGTTTTTTCCGGAGTATCATCCGTATGTGGATCTGACGGGGGCTGTGCTGAAGGTGGTGCCGCCTGATACGGATTGTTTCCAGATTAATTTTGAGGCCTTTGAGGAGATGATCACGGAGAAGACCATGGCCATTTTGGTCAATACGCCCAACAATCCTTCCGGTGTGGTATATTCTACGGAGACAGTGAAGAAGTTGGCTCAGGTGTTGACGAAGAAGTCAGAGGAATATGGGCATGATATCTTCCTGATCTCTGATGAGCCGTACAGAGAGATCATATTTGAGGGCGTGGATGCACCTTGTATGTCAAAGTTCTATGATAATACCATCATGTGCTACTCTTTCTCTAAATCATTGTCTGTACCGGGAGAGCGTATCGGTTATGTGGCTATTAACCCGGCTTGCGCCGAGGCTGCTACCATGGTGAATATGTGTGGTCAGATTTCCAGAGGAATCGGGCATAACTGCCCGCCTTCCATTATTCAGCTGGCAGTGGCGCAGGTGCTGGATCAGACTGCAGATCTGAGTGTGTATGAGACCAATATGAATTTGTTGTATGACGAGCTTGTGAAGCTTGGATTTACTTGTGTGAAGCCCGGCGGAACTTTCTATATCTTCCCTAAGGCACTGGAGGAGGATGCAAAGGTGTTCTGTCAGAAGGCATTAAAGTACGATCTGATTCTGGTTCCCGGAGATTCCTTCGGCGCACCGGGATACTTCCGTATGGCTTATTGTATTGATACGGAGAAGGTGGAGCGTTCACTGGCGGCACTGCGTAAGTTTGTGGCAGAAGAATACCCGGAGTGTGCAGCGCAGTAAAGAAATTGAGTATAAGAATGAGTATAAAATAGAAAGAAGGGATGACGATGTACCAGGCAGGACTTGTTCTCGAAGGGGGAGGCATGAAAGGTGTCTATACAGCAGGTGTTCTGGATTTCTTTCTGGACAAAGGAATTGAATTTTCCAGCGTTTATGGGGTGTCGGCAGGGGCATGTCATATGTGCAGTTACCTTTCCAAGCAGAGGGGCCGTGCGTTTGCGGTGAATGTGGATTACCTGGATACCGGTAACTATTGTGGAGTGAAAAGCCTACTGACTACAGGAGATTATTTTAATGCGGATACGTTGTATCGGCTGATTCCGGAGAGCCTTAACCCATATGATCATAAGACTTTTCACAAATATGAAGGAAAAGCATACAGCGTGGTGACGAACATCGATACCGGCAAGCCGGAATATATGCGCATTAAGGACTTAAAGAAAGATATCGTGAAAATTAGGGCATCAGCGTCTCTGCCATTGATTTCACGAAATGTGAAGATCGATGGCCACAATTATCTGGACGGCGGTATTTCAGATGCTATTCCTCTGAGGAAATCTATAAAGGATGGCAATCAGCGCAATATTGTGATCATGACCAAGGAGGAAGGTTATGTAAGACGTCCGTCCTCCCAGCTTGGTCTGATTAAAATGCGTTATCTGGCTTATCCTAAAGTATATGAGTTGATGCAGGAGAGGCATCTTATGTACAATGCTACTTTGAAGTTCATTGAAGAACAGCAGGAGTGTGGAGGCGCATTTGTCATTCGCCCGAAGAAGGTCAGTGAGGTGGGACGAATGGAGAAGGATGTTCAGAAGTTAGAAGCCCTGTACGCGGAAGGCTATGGGGATGCAGAAGAATGCTTTGAAGAGATGATCAATTACCTGGAGAGTTAAGTGCTTCCCATTTTGAAGTGTAATTTATGTATAAATAAGATATGATTGGAGAATATTATGTTGGAAATTATAAAAGCTGTTATTTACGGCATTGTGGAAGGAATCACGGAATGGCTGCCGATCAGTAGTACCGGCCACCTGATCCTTGTGGAGCAGTTGATTCCTTTTAAGGGCCTCTCAGAAGGCTTCTTTGATATGTTTGATGTGGTCATTCAGTTGGGAGCCATTATGGCAGTGGTAGTGTTGTTTTGGTCTCAGATCTGGCCATTTCAGAGGCCTGACAAGAAGAAAAAGGCCCAGGCCGGAATTCTATCCTACGTAAACATGGATATCATGACCCTTTGGTTCAAAATTCTGGTATCCTGCGTTCCGGCGGCAGTGATCGGGATTCTGTTTGATGAGGTGTTTGAAGCACTGTTCTATAACCCCATAAGCATTGCCATCGCCTTGATCGTATTTGGCATGGCGTTCATTATCATTGAGACCTGGAATAAGGGCAGAAGACCTAAGATATCCGCTTTGTCTGAGATTACTTACCAGACAGCCTTGTTGATCGGTGTATTCCAGGTGATCGCCGCTGTATTTCCCGGTACATCAAGATCCGGTGCTACCATCGTAGGGGCTTTGTTGATCGGTGTGTCCAGAACAGTAGCAGCAGAATACACCTTTTTCCTGGCCATTCCGGTGATGTTTGGTGCCAGCCTGTTAAAGGTGGTGAAGTTCGGATTCCACTTTACTTCGTTGGAGGCAGTGACGCTGGCAGTCGGTACGATCGTATCTTTTATGGTATCTCTTTTTGTACTGAAATTCTTGATGGGGTATATCAAGAAGCATGATTTCAAAGTGTTTGGCTGGTACCGCATTGCGCTTGGTATTGTAGTGCTCATTTACTTCTGGGTGATGCAGTAGTGTCATGACATGGTAAAATCTACAATAACTCAAGATCGAAAAAATGATTGACATTTAACCGTTCATGCTATAAAATGTCCAATGCAGGTTCGCCTGCATGGAGATTATGAAAAAGGTGAAGGGAGATGTCATTTATGGCAGCAACTAAGAAGACAACAAAAGCCGCAAAGGTAGCAGAGCAGGCTGTGGAGACAGTGATAGAAAAGGTTGAAGAAAAGGCAACGGCAGCAGACAAAGTTGAGAAGAAGCCTGCTAAAAAGCCCGCAGCAAAGAAAACAACATTAAAATCTACCATCAGCGTACAGTTTGCCGGCAAATCTTATACCAATGAAGATCTGGTGAAGATTGCGAAAGATGTTTGGCAGTATGATCTGAAGAAGGAAGAGAAAGATTTAAAGAGTGTGGATCTTTATGTGAAGCCTGAAGAAAGTACTGTATATTATGTGTTTAATGGAACTGAGGAAGGCTGCTTTGGCATCTGATTCCGGTTGGAAGTTCGTAAACAGGACCATTATGCTACATAAGAGAGCATGCCCCAATGTGGTTGGATCCAACTGCCTTGGGGTTTTTCTTTAGTCATATATGGAAGGGATATAGATTATGAATAAGAAAGCGGAAAGACTGATTTTATTTTTATATCTGGCAGGTTTTCTGGTGGTGGCATGTACGATTGCGTTGTTGCAGCCTTTGGCAGATACATTGCCCTTATTGATCAATCCACCGGACGAGCATGCCAGATTTCAAGTTCCCTGGTATATTTATCAGCATGGCAGGATTCCTACGGGTTTTGAGGAAGAACTGCGGATTCCTTCCTATGGTTTTTCTTATGGATTGTACAATGTATTTCCCTATATTGTGCAGGGCTATGTGATGCGCTTTGCCGGAATCTTCACGGATTCCATGCTGGTTCTTTTGTATGTGGCACGATTTGTAAATGTATTGTCCGGATTGCTCATGGCTGTGGTGGTTTATCTTCTGTCTAAAAAATTATTTGTCGACAGAACATATGGCTGGGCTTTCTGCTTTGCGGTTACTTTCCTGCCGGAGAATCTTTTTATGCACACCTATGTGAATACAGATTCCATGTGCCTCCTGGCTGTGGCCATGATGATCTATGGGCTGGTTTGCGGTTACAGGGAAGGGTTCGCACGTGCGAACTGTGCGTGGATGTGCGGCGGCATCATTCTCTGTGCTCTTTCGTATTACAATGCATATGGTTATATATTAAGTTGCATTTTACTGTTTTTGGTTTATTTTTTAAAGAAACAAAATGGAACATGGCAGTATGACCTAAAGACTATGCTCAAAAAAGGTGCCGTGATCAGTGTGGTGGTTCTTTTAGGGATCAGTTGGTGGTTTATCAGAAGTTATATTCTGTTTGACGGCGACTTTTTGGGCCTGGCTACCCGGGAAAAAATGGCCATAGAGTACGCTTCGCCGGAGGTGAACCCTGCCAATATGGTGACTTATCAATCGAGGGGCATAAGTATCCTTGAAATGATGCGGGAAACAGATTTTCTGGAAGGGGCTTTCTACACCTTTGTGGCTGCCTTTGGATCCATGACTATTGTGGGGGGAATCTGGACTTATCGGCTTTATAAAGTGTTCTTTGCTCTGGGTATCTTGGGGTGTGTTTTGATGCCATTTGTGCGAAGAAGGGCATCAATTCGGATGGATTGGAAAAGAGTGTTTTTCCATCTTAATATGATCTTTTGTATGATCATGCCTCTAATTTTGCTGATCCGTTACGCATATACCATGGATTTTCAGAATCAGGGCCGTTACCTTTTGCCGGCTTTGATTCCTCTGATGTACTATATGGTCCGGGGATTTGAGAATCTTGTGAACTTTCAGAAGATTCCCCGATGTCTGCAGAATCTGCTGGTGGCCTTTGTCATCATTCTGCCCGTGGCCAGCACTTTGTGGCTGACCTATCATACCGCTCTTCCGCTTTATTTGGAAACAGGTGTGATATTATTTCCGCCGGGCGCATGAGAGAGAGATTACCGTACCTATTTGACCAGGTGCGGTATTTTTATTTTATAATGTTTTAATAATTAATTTTGAGAAAAAATGTTGACAATATATATTCTAAGTGATATCTTAACTACAGAAGGTGTTAGCACTCGAATGGATTGAGTGCTAATAACCCGAAAGAAGGAGTGACGTAGGATGCAGTTGGATGAACGAAAGACGAAAATATTGCAGGCCATTATCCGGAACTACTTAGAGACAGGCGAACCGGTAGGCAGCAGAACCATATCCAAATATACTGATCTGAACTTAAGCTCCGCTACCATCCGCAATGAGATGGCAGACTTGGAAGAACTGGGATATATCGTCCAGCCCCACACTTCTGCCGGAAGGATTCCTTCCGATAAGGGCTACCGATTCTACGTGGACACCATGATGGAAGAGAAGGAGAGAGAAGTGGTGGAGATGAAGGAGATGCTTCTACAGCGGCAGGACAAAATGGAAGTGCTGTTAAAGCAGGTGGCCAAGATGCTGGCGCAGAATACCAACTATGCCACAATGATCTCAGCTCCCCAGACCCATCACAACAAGGTGAAGTTCATTCAGCTTTCCAGAGTGGATTCCCATCAGATCCTTGCAGTCATCGTGGTGGAAGGCAATGTGATCAAGAATAATATTCTGCCGATCACACAGGAATTGTCAGACGAGACATTGTTGAAGCTGAACATCTTGCTGAACACCCATTTAAACGGTCTTTCCATACAGGAGATCAATCTGGGAATGATCGCAGCCATGAAGCAGCAGGCCGGTATCCACAGCGATATTGTCAGCGAAGTCATTGATGCGGTGGCAGAAGCGATCAAGGCGGATGAGGATCTTAGGATCTATACCAGTGGAACCAATAATATTTTCCGCTACCCTGAGCTGGCCGATCAGCAAAAAGCCAGTGAGCTGATCAGTACATTTGAGGAAAAGCAGGTGCTCAGTGAATTGGTGCAGGAGCGGCTTGCGGATGAGAGCAGTACCGGCATTCAGGTGTATATCGGAAATGAGACGCCGGTCAGCAGTATGAAGGACTGCAGTGTAGTGACAGCCACGTATGAATTGGAAGAAGGAATGCGAGGTACAATTGGTATCATAGGCCCGAAACGGATGGATTACGATAAGGTGATCGGTACTCTGAAGGCCATGCAGAGCCAGTTGGATGAATTGTATAAAGGAAAATAGCAGGAAGAAAGGAAGAGATTATGGCGGACAACGAAAAGCAGACAATGGAAGAGGAGCTTCAGGACGCTGTGAAGGAAACCGAAGATTCTCAGACAGAAGAACAGGAAGCGGTGGAGACACCGGAAAGTGCCACTGAGGCAGATGAATCTGCAGAAGAGGAACCCACAGAGAGTGACTTGGAAGAAGAGGAAGGTTCTAAAAGCTGGGCAGAGAAAAGAGCTGCCAAGAAGCAGGCAAAGCAGGACAAGAAAGCAGATGAATGCAAGCAAAGAATCGCTGAACTGGAAGATAAGAACAAACGACAGCTTGCCGAGTTTGAGAATTTCAGAAGAAGAACCGAGAAAGAAAAGCAGGCTATGTTTGAAACCGGTGCCAAGAGTGTGATCGAGAAGATCTTACCGGTCATCGACAATTTTGAAAGAGGATTTGCTACCGTAGATCCTGCAAATGCAGAAGATGCTTTTGTAAAGGGTATGAGTCAGGTTTACAAGCAGATGATGACAGAGCTTGACAAGATCGGTGTTAAGCCCATTGAGGCAGTGGGTCAGGAATTTGATCCCAATTTCCATAACGCAGTGATGCAGGTGCAGAGTGAAGAATACGAAGCCGGCATTGTGGCACAGGAATTGCAAAAAGGTTATACCTACCGTGACAATGTAGTAAGATACAGCATGGTAGCAGTTGTAAGCGAATAAAGCTTATTATAGATTTGGCATAGTATATCACAACATTTTATATCAGGAGGACTTAGAAATGAGCAAAATTATCGGTATTGACTTGGGTACAACAAACAGCTGTGTAGCTGTTATGGAAGGTGGTAAGCCCACCGTTATCGCTAACGCAGAAGGCGCAAGAACCACTCCTTCCGTAGTAGCTTTCACAAAGACAGGAGAGAGACTGGTAGGTGAGCCTGCAAAGCGTCAGGCAGTTACCAACTCCGAGAAGACCATCGCTTCTATCAAGAGAGATATGGGTACTGACAACGGCCGTACCATCGATGGCAAGAAATATTCCCCTCAGCAGATTTCCGCTATGATCCTGCAGAAGTTAAAAGCAGATGCAGAGAGTTATCTGGGTGAGAAAGTAACCGAGGCAGTGATCACGGTTCCCGCATACTTCAATGACTCTCAGCGTCAGGCTACCAAGGATGCCGGTAAGATCGCAGGTCTGGAAGTAAAGCGTATCATCAACGAGCCTACCGCAGCTGCGCTGGCTTATGGCCTTGACAATGAGAAAGAGCAGAAGATCATGGTATACGATCTGGGCGGCGGTACCTTCG
This sequence comes from Lachnospiraceae bacterium, assembly GCA_017559435.1. GTDB lineage: Bacteria > Bacillota > Clostridia > Lachnospirales > Lachnospiraceae > Acetatifactor. Next base: position 16,111 of record JAFYSG010000175.1, on the reverse strand, counting down.
ACGTATCCATCATCTAGATCGGTGACGGCGTTATCGAAGTATTGGCTACCAACGGTGATACCCGTCTGGGTGGTGATGACTTTGATAACAAGGTAATTGATTGGATGATTGCAGAGTTTAAGAAGGCAGAAGGCGTTGACCTCTCCGGTGACAAGATGGCTATGCAGAGACTGAAAGAAGCTGCTGAGAAGGCTAAGAAAGAGCTTTCAAGCGCCATGACCACCAACATCAACCTTCCTTTCATCACTGCAACTGCAGAAGGTCCTAAGCACTTTGATATGAACTTAAGCCGTGCAAAATTTGATGATCTGACCAGAGATCTGGTAGAGAGAACTGCTATCCCCGTTCAGAACGCTATGAGAGATGCAGGTCTGACCAACGCCGATCTGGGCCAGGTACTGTTGGTAGGTGGTTCCACACGTATCCCTGCTGTACAGGATAAGGTAAGACAGATCACCGGCAAAGAGCCCAGCAAGTCCTTAAACCCTGATGAGTGCGTAGCAATCGGTGCTTCCGTACAGGGTGGTAAGCTGGCAGGCGATGCAGGCGCAGGCGATATCCTGCTTCTGGATGTAACTCCTCTGTCTCTGTCCATCGAGACCATGGGTGGTGTAGCTACCAGACTGATCGAGAGAAATACTACCATTCCTACCAAGAAGAGCCAGATCTTCTCTACCGCAGCTGATAACCAGACTGCAGTAGACATCAACGTAGTACAGGGTGAGAGACAGTTCGCAAGAGACAATAAGTCCCTTGGACAGTTCCGTCTGGATGGTATTCCTCCTGCACGTCGTGGTGTGCCTCAGATCGAAGTTACCTTCGATATCGATGCCAACGGTATCGTAAACGTATCCGCTAAGGATCTGGGAACCGGTAAGGAACAGCATATCACCATTACTGCAGGCTCCAACATGTCTGATGCAGATATCGAGAAGGCAGTAAAAGAAGCTGCTGAGTTCGAGGCACAGGATAAGAAGAGAAAAGAAGCTGTAGAAGCAAGAAATGACGCTGACTCCTTCGTATTCCAGACTGAGAAGGCCCTGGAAGAAGTAGGTGACAAGATTCCTGAAGCTGATAAGACACAGGTACAGGCTGACATGGAAGCTGTAAAAGCTATCCTGGAGAGAACCAAGGATCAGGAAATGAGCGACAGCGACCTGGATGAGCTGAAGGCTGCAAAGGAGAAACTGATGACTAGTGCACAGTCTCTGTTTACCAAGATGTATGAGAACATGCAGCAGGCACAGGGTGCAGCAGGTCCTGACATGAGCGGTGCAGCAGGACAGAGCGCTCCGGAAGATGATGTGATCGACGGAGACTTCCGCGAGGTATAAAGAGATAACAAGTATGTAACAGAACGCAGAGGAACTTAGGTTCCTCTGTGTATCTTGCATTCTGAGTAAATATTCAAGTTCTTGCAGATGCAGGGCAGAAACGAGGCTGAGCAATGAAGACGAAAGAGAAATATCACTATATCGATACATTACGTTTTCTGGCAATATGTTTTATTGTCTTTGCTCATTTTGATGGAGAGTGTTTTCAATATTTTATGGGAAGCACATTGTCTCAGCTTTATTTTACCAAAGACAGTGTCACAGGATGGCTTTTGTATGGCTGGACCGGGAAATATGCATTGGCCCTATTGTGCGTGATCAGTGGCTTCTTAAGTGCTATGAAATGTGGCAGGAGGGATCATGATGCAGGAGAATTTATGATCACACGATATCTGCGATTAATGCTGCCGGTCATGGGAGCCAATTTGATCTTTGGTATTTGGCTCACTATTCTTGGAGAGCAGATTGATGTGGCCATGTATCTAAAGAGCAGTATTACGCCTGGGTTTACCGGTACCAACCGGAATTTGTGGTGTATCGGTTCTTTCCTCATCGGTAATATCCTGATCTGTCTTCTGGAAAGGATCAGAAACAGAAGCAGTATGGGAATCTGGTCATATTTGCCATTGTTGGCAGTGCTGCTTATCCTGCAGGATCCATGGTTGTTTGCAGTGGTGCTGGGCGGATTCGTTTACGAATTTGCACAAGGTTTTAAAGAAAAGCAGTTAATGAATAATTGGTGGCTTCTTGGAATTATCCCTCTAGTGTGGTGGCTGCCCAGGGGGGAAGAAAGTACATGGATGTATTATCGTGATATATTGGCAGCGGCGGTCATTATGACAACATTTCATTGTCTGCCGGTGCTTCAGAGAATCATGAGCTGGAAATGGTTGGGTAAGTTAAAGCAATACAGCTATTCGCTATTTGTGGTTCATGGAATGACTTTATTTTTGCTGGGGCCTACATGGGGGATAGTACAGAAACTGGGAATCGATGGATTCTATGTGGTGTTTGCCAGCCTGTTTTTGATGACATTTGCCATTGACTTGGTGATAGCAATCGTGGTATATTATATTTTTGAGGTAAAGGCATACAAGATGATTGTAAAGTACCTTTTGCCCGAGAAGAAACAGAATCAGCCGGAAATCACCGGTCGTGTGGCTTAAAACTATTGTGTTATAGATGAATGAAAATTGTTGATAAGAATTTGAGGAGTAAGTTATGGCAGAACAAAAGCGAGACTACTATGAGGTGCTCGGTGTAGATAAAAATGCAGATGAAGCTGCAATTAAGAAAGCTTACAGAGCATTGGCAAAGAAATATCATCCTGATATGAATCCGGGAGATGCGGAAGCGGAGAAGAAGTTCAAGGAAGCTTCTGAGGCGTATGCTGTTTTAAGTGATCCCGAGAAGAAACGTCAGTATGATCAGTTTGGCCATGCTGCTTTCGATGGCGGAGCCGGTGGTGCCGGCGGATTTGATTTCAATGGTGCTGACTTTAGCGATATTTTCGGTGATATTTTCGGTGATTTCTTCGGAGGCGGACGTAGCCGCAGCCGCAGTAATGGCCCTATGAAGGGCAACACACTCTACACCAGTGTACGCATTACCTTTGAAGAGGCAATCTTCGGATGTGAGAAGACCATTGAGCTGACTGTGAAGGAACCTTGTAAGACCTGTAACGGAAGCGGTGCCAAAGCCGGTACCAGTCCTGAGACCTGCTCCAAGTGTGGCGGCAAGGGTCAGGTGGTATTCACACAACAGTCCTTCTTTGGAACCGTCCGTAATGTACAGCCCTGTCCCGACTGTAACGGAACTGGTAAGATCATCAAAGAGAAGTGTTCTGATTGCCGCGGAACCGGCTATGTGTCTCAGAACAAGCGTTATGCTGTGAAAATCAAAGCAGGAATTGACAACGGCCAAGTGATTCTGATGCCCGGTTTAGGTGATCCCGGTATAAACGGTGGTCCCAGAGGTGATGTGAAGGTAGAGGTAGTGGTTGGACGCCATCCAATCTTCCAACGTCAGGATATGAATATCTACTCCACCGTACCCATGTCCTTTGCAGTGGCAGCCTTGGGTGGTGAGATCGTGATCGATACTGTGGATGGTAAGGTAATCTATGAAGTGAAGCCCGGTACCCAGACTGATACCAAGATCCGTCTGAAAGGCAAGGGTGTTCCTTCCTGGAGGAATCCGGATATCAGAGGAGATCACTATGTGACATTGGTGGTGCAAGTGCCTGATAAGCTGAGCCATGAGGCGAAGGAACTGTTGAAGCAGTTTGATGCCGAAAGCGGTAATTCCCTGAATGCAGCCAAGGAAGCTACGTCTGATGATAAAGGGACTGACGGCAAAGGGAAGAAAAAGAAGTTTTTTAAATAGAGACTGATTGATAAAATCTGTTGTGGCAGGGTTATAACAATGCTGCAACAGATTTATTAGTAGAGGTTAAGATGATCGTGCAAAAGATAAAGACGGAAAAAGTGCAGATTAAATCTTGACAGACTGCAAGTGTTAGAGGAAGAGTCCGGTGATAATGCAGAGCTGAAGCCTTTTACTGTAAGACCATACCTGTTGTTTTTTGATGATATAAAAGAAGATCAGTTTCATTGGATCAATAAATCCATGGCTGATTATTATGGCAAAGAGAAAGTAACACTGAAAGAAAATGATTAAAAATGGGAGGAAAAACGATGAAGTGGGTAAAATTTAAAATCAAAACCATCACAGATGCAGAGGATATTATTATCAGTACGTTGTATGATATCGGTCTGGAAGGCGCCCAGATAGAGGACAAGATTCCGTTGACGGCACTGGAAAAGGAGCAGATGTTTGTGGACATCCTGCCGGATGGACCGGAGGATGACGGTATCGCGTATTTAAGCTTTTTTGTGGAAGAGAAGGAAGACGGCACTCTGGAGGTGCAGGGAGAAGTCACTGATGTAGAGACCGTAATGAAGAACGTGGAGGAGCAATTGGAAGAACTGCGTCAATTTATGGACATTGGTGAGGGTACAATCACAGTGGATGAGACGGAGGACATTGACTGGATCAACAATTGGAAGCAATATTTCCACCAGTTTTATATAGATGATATTCTGGTAATCCCTTCCTGGGAGGATGTGGCTCCTCAGGATACTGACCGAATGGTGCTTCATATTGACCCGGGCACAGCATTTGGTACCGGTATGCATGAGACTACCCAGCTATGCATCAGGCAGTTGCGTAAATTTATTACTCCTGAAACAGAGCTTTTGGATGTGGGAACCGGTAGTGGTATTCTGGCCATTCTTGCTTTGATGTTTGGGGCAAAGCATGCAGTAGGTACGGATCTTGATATCTGCGCAGTGGAGGCGGTAGCCCAGAACTGTGAAGCTAACGGTATTGCGCCGGAGAAATTTGATATGATGATCGGTAACATCATCACCGACAAAGAGATACAGGATAAGGTCGGCTACGAGTGCTATGATATTGTGGTGGCTAATATTCTGGCAGATGTGCTGGTGCCTCTGACGCCTGTGATCCTGCACCAGTTGAAAAAGGGTGGAATTTACATTACTTCCGGCATCATTGATGACAAGGAACAGACAGTAGTAGAAGCAGTGAAGGCAGCAGGTCTTGAAGTGCTGGAAGTGACCTACCAGGGTGAGTGGGTCAGTGTCACTACACGAAAGAACTAGGGTATGTAATACGATATACTTCGGGAGTGAAAAAATGTATCAATTTTTTGTGGAATCCAGCCAGATTTGTGGTAAAATAATATATATCACCGGCGGTGATGTCAATCATATCAAAAACGTGCTGCGGATGAAGCCTGGTGAGGAGATCGCTGTGAGTAATGGAGTTGACGGCAAGGAATATCGCTGTGGCATCACTTCCATTGAGGATGACCGAGTGGTCTGTGAGCTTCGCTTTGTCAAGGAGGATGGCATGGAGCTGCCCTCCAGAGTGTATCTGTTCCAGGGACTTCCCAAGGCAGAAAAAATGGAATTGATTATTCAGAAAGCAGTGGAACTGGGTGTACATGAGATCATACCTGTGGCTACCAAGCGCTGTGTAGTCAAGCTGGAAGATAAGAAGGCAGGGGCCAAGATCGCCCGTTGGCAGGGAATTGCTGAGGCAGCTGCCAAGCAAAGTAAGCGGCGTATCGTACCAAAAGTCAGTAATGTAATGAGCTTTAAAGAGGCCATAGCTAAGGCAGCGTCCATGGAGGTAAAGCTGATTCCTTACGAGTTGGCAGAGGGAATGGAGCGGACCAAGTCACTGCTGGAAAACCTTAAGCCGGGGCAGGATATTGCAGTATTTATCGGACCGGAGGGCGGCTTCGAAGAAGCTGAAATCAATCTGGCATTAGCAGCCGGGATAGAACCTGTTACCTTGGGAAAGCGTATTCTTAGGACAGAGACTGCCGGTTTTACCGTTATGGCATGGATCATGTATCAGTTGGAAGAGTAGACAGCGCAGAAACCGGGAAACTGCATATAATAATATATGAAACCCAGACGGAAAGCTAGTGTATCATATGTAAACACACATTTATCAGGACCATACACGGATCCGTCTATAGAGGAGCGAAATAATTTATGGAAGTATATCTTGATAATTCCGCCACCACAAAGGTATTTCCCGAAGTGGCGGAATTGATGACAAAGATCATGTGCGAGGATTACGGCAACCCCTCCAGCCTCCACATGAAAGGCGTGGCAGCCGAAAATTATGTCCGTTATGCAAAAGAGACATTGGCCAGACTTTTGAAAGTAAATGAGAAGGAGCTTCTCTTTACTTCCGGAGGCACAGAGTCCAATAACCTGGCTCTGGTGGGCTGTGCCATGGCTAATAACCGCAGAGGAAAACATCTGATCACAACACAGGTGGAACACCCTGCCATTTTAAAAACCATGCAGCACCTGGAATCTCTGGGATACCAGGTCACTTACCTGCCGGTAGACAAATGCGGAAGAATCTGCCTGGAGGACTTGCGCAGAGCTATGACCCCACAGACTATTCTGGTGTCTATCATGCATACCAACAATGAAGTAGGTGCCAGACAGCCCATAGAAGAAGCCGGAGCCCTGATCAAGTGCATGAATCCTAATACCTTATTCCATGTGGATGCAGTGCAGGGATTTTGCAAAGCCAGAATTTACCCCAAGAAGATGAACATTGATCTTTTGTCTGTCAGTGGACACAAGATTCATGGTCCTAAGGGAGTAGGATTTCTGTATGTGAATGACAAAGTGAAGATCCAGCCCATTTTATTTGGAGGCGGACAGCAGCAGAATCTTCGTTCCGGTACGGAAAATGTGCCCGGAATTGCAGGGCTTGCCAAAGCAGCAGAGATGATGCATGCCCATCTGGAGGAAGATGAAAAGCACCTTTATGGGTTGAAAAACAGGTTTATCGAAGGTGTGAAAAAATTGGATGGTGTACAGATTAATGGTCTGCTGAATGGAAGTATAGAAGGAACTGCACCTCACATTGTGAGCGTGTCCATCAGCGGTGTCAGAAGCGAGGTGCTGCTTCACGCACTGGAAGATAAAGGAATCTATGTATCGGCAGGGAGTGCCTGTTCTGCCCGCAAGCCCCAGCCCTCAGCCACACTGAAGGCTATGGGTATTGACAAAGACCTGCTTTCCTCCACCATTCGTTTTTCTTTCTCTGTATTTACCTCAGAAGAAGAAATACTCTATACATTGGAGCAAATGTATGGTATGATTCCTATGTTACGCAAGTTTACCAGAAGATAGAACGAGGGAAATTATGTTTACAGCTTTTTTGATTAAGTATGCTGAGATCGGCATAAAAGGAAGAAACAGATATTTATTTGAAGATGCATTGGTGCACCAGATTAAATTTGCATTAAAGAAGTGTGATGGAGAGTTCCTGATTCACAAGACCCAGGGACGTATCTATGTAGATGCCCAGAGCGAGTTTGATTTTGATGAGGTAGTGGCGCAGCTTAAGACTGTGTTTGGTATCTCCGGCATATGCCCGGTAGTCCATGTGGAGGATGAAGGATTTGAGAAGCTGTGTGATACGGTGATCAAATATTTGGCAGATGTATACCCTGACCGCAATAAGACCTTTAAAGTGGCAGCCAGACGTGCGCGCAAGAACTATCCCAAGGATTCCATGACCATCAATATGGATATGGGGGAAGCAATTTTAAAAGCTTACCCTGAGATGAAAGTAGACGTCCATGATCCGGACATCATGTTGAATGTGGAGATCCGTGAGAAAATTTATATTTATTCCGAAATTATTCCGGGCCCGGGAGGCATGCCGGTAGGTACCGGCGGCAAGGCAATGCTTCTGTTATCCGGCGGTATTGACTCTCCCGTAGCCGGTTACATGATCGCTAAGCGCGGCGTGAAGATCGACGCTGTTTATTTCCATGCTCCGCCATACACCAGTGAGCGTGCTAAGCAGAAGGTAGTAGATTTGGCCCGCCTGGTATCCCGTTATACCGGTCCTATTAATTTGCACGTGATCAATTTCACCGACATCCAGCTTTACATTTACGAGAAGTGCCCTCACGAGGAGCTGACCATTATTATGCGCCGTTATATGATGCGTATTGCTGAGCACATTGCCAAGGAATCCGATTGCCTGGGCCTGATCACAGGAGAAAGCATCGGTCAGGTAGCCTCCCAGACCATGGCATCCTTAGTAGCCACCAACGAAGTCTGCGAGCTTCCTGTATATCGGCCATTGATTGGTTTTGACAAACAGGAAATTGTAGAAGTTTCTGAGAAGATTGGCACCTACGAGACTTCTATCCAGCCATTCGAGGATTGTTGCACCATCTTTGTGGCCAAGCATCCGGTGACGAAGCCAAATGTGAACGTGATTCGTCGCCATGAGCAAAATTTGGACGAGAAGATCGAACAATTGGTGCAAAAAGCACTTGAGACCGATGAGGTCATCCTTGTTGAGTAAATGAAGAACGCCTCAGGAAAAACCTAAGGCGTTCATAGTTATTTCGATTAGATCATGTAAGGCTTCAGAACATCTAACACTTCTTCAGTGTTGCCTTCTGCATGAATGTTCAGGTCGATGGGCTTGGAAAGGTCCAGTGAGAAGATGCCCATAATGGACTTGGCATCGATCACGTATCTGCCGGATACTAAATCAAAATCATAATCGAACTTGGTAATATCATTAACGAAGGATTTTACCTTGTCAATTGAATTTAAAGAAATCTGAACGGTCTTCATTGTATGTTACCTCCTATCTGTTTATCATACCTTCTGATAACATATTAAAGGGTAGGCTTGGAAATGTCAATGAGTAAAGGATACAAAAAAAGTGGAGTTTTAATATGAAAAATATAGCATTACACAACTTGGGCTGTAAAGTAAATTCTTACGAAATTGATGTGATGCAACAAATGTTACAAGAAAAAGGTTACAATATTGTGCCTTTTGACACAGTGGCAGACATTTATATCGTGAATACTTGTACAGTGACCAATATGGCTGACAGGAAGAGTAGACAAATGCTGCATCGTGCCAAGGCCATGAATCCGGAAGCCGTGGTTGTGGCAGTTGGCTGTTATGTGCAGACCGGCAAAGAGAATGCATTGCAGGATGAAAGTATAGACCTTGCCATTGGAAATAACAGGAAGAAAGATCTGCTCCCGATTCTGGAGACCTTTTTGGCAGAGAGGGAGGGCCGGGCTACAGAACAGGACAAGACCCTTAACAATACCACGATCATTGATGTGAACGGAACCTGCGATTATGAAGAGATGACGTTGAAGCGGACGGCAGAGCATACCAGAGCATATATAAAGATTCAGGATGGATGCAATCAGTTTTGCTCTTATTGCATTATTCCTTATGCAAGAGGAAGAGTGCGAAGCAGGAAGGCAGAGGATATTGTCCGGGAGATCAAAGGCCTGGTGGCGGCCGGTTATCAGGAAGTGGTATTGACAGGCATACACATCAGTTCCTATGGCATCGACCTTCAGGATGAGGCATTTGAGCAGGGACACAGTATAGAATCTATAAGAGAAGAAGGCAGACATGATTATCGCGGTAAGAGCAAATTAATTGATCTGGTTGAACGGATTCATGACATAGAAGGTTTGCACCGGATTCGTCTGGGTTCTTTAGAGCCCCGTATTGTGACAGCAGAGAATGCTGTCAGGCTTGCTGCTATGAAGAAAGTATGTCCTCACTTTCATTTGTCCCTGCAAAGCGGTTGTGATGAAACTCTGAAACGGATGAATAGACATTACACTGCAGGGGAATACTATGAGAGTGTGAAGAATTTGCGTGATGTTTATGATCATCCGGCGATCACCACGGATGTGATCGTGGGTTTTCCGGGAGAGACAGAAAGCGAATTTACTAAGACAGTGGCTTTCCTTGAAAAAGTGGGATTCTATGAGATGCATATCTTCAAATTCTCCAAGCGTCAGGGCACCAGAGCGGCAGAAATGAAGGAGCAGGTGCCGGAAACTGTGAAGACGACACGCAGCAATCAGCTGCTGGCATTGGAAAAAGAACAGTCGAAGAAGTTCAGGAGCCGCTACATAGGGGAAGAGACTGAAGTACTGTTCGAAGAGACGAAAGAGATAAATGGAGAACTTTTCTGGGTAGGGCATACGGCTGATTATGTCAAAGTTGCCATAAAGACAGATGAGAATATGGCAAATTGCCTGAAAAAGGTCTTTGTGACAGAATTTCTCACAGATGAAATCCTAAAATGCTGTAGTTTGGATGGAAATTAGATTGAAATTTCTTTCAAGATAGGGTAAGATAGGAGTAGAAGAATCGATCGTACAGAAAGATGTGAGGAAACTATGCAAAATTTGGAGAATACACAATACTTCAGAGTGGAAGCAGAACCGGAATCGGTTGTAAAAGTGATACTGTCTACTGTATATGAAGCATTGACAGAGAAGGGTTATAACCCGGTGAATCAGATTGTGGGCTATATCATGAGCGGTGACCCTACTTATATCACCAGCCATAAGGGCGCCAGAAGTCTGATCATGAAGGTAGAACGTGATGAACTGGTAGAGGAACTTCTGACAGAGTACATTAAGAAGAATGACTGGAAGTAAGGAGGAGATCCATGCGTATCATGGGTTTGGATTTTGGGTCTAAGACAGTAGGGGTGGCGATCAGCGATGCCTTACTTTTGACTGCCCAGGGAATAGAGATCATACGCCGTAAGGAGGAGAATAAGCTGCGACAGACGCTTGCCAGGATTGAAGAACTGATCGTGGAATATGAAGTGGAAGAAATCGTGCTGGGACTGCCCAAGCATATGAATGCTACAGAAGGAGTCCGCGTAGAACTGACCCACGAATTTAAGGAGAAGCTGGAGAGGAGAACGGGATTGCCCGTGACTTTCTGGGACGAGAGACTGACTACGGTTGCCGCAGACAAGATCATGATGGAAGCAGGCATCCGCAGGGAGCATCGAAAGGAACATGTGGACAGGATCGCTGCATGTTTGATATTGCAGGGATATCTGGACAGACGGAACATGAGAAAGGAAGATACCGTTGGAGAAGATAACGTTTAGGCCGGATGGAGAAGCACCGGTAGAATTTTATGTGTTAGAACAGACCAGAATCGGCGGATTTAATTATATTCTGGTAACAGACTGTGAAGAAGGAGATGGTGAAGCACTGATCCTGAAGGATATGTCCAAGGATGGCGAGGAGGAGAGTGTTTTTACCATTGTATCTGATGATGAAGAATTAGAAGCGGTAGCCGGTGTGTTTGAGAACATGCTGGAAGATGTAGATCTGGTATAGTTGGAGGTAAATTTGATTGAAGAAAAAAGAATATAACAGTGATTCCAAACTGAAGATTATTCCTTTAGGAGGACTGGAACAGATTGGAATGAATATTACTGCCTTCGAGTATGAGGACAGTATTATTGTGGTGGACTGCGGATTGTCTTTCCCTGCAGATGATATGCTGGGAATCGATCTGGTGATCCCGGATACCACTTATCTGGAAAATCATATTGATAAAGTGAAGGGTTTTGTGATCACTCACGGTCATGAGGACCATATCGGAGCCCTTCCCTATGTACTGCGCAAAATTAATGTTCCGGTGTATGCAACCAGACTCACCATGGGCATTATTGAAAATAAATTAAAAGAGCATAACCTGATGGGTACAACGAAACGTAAGGTGATAAAGTTTGGACAGTCTGTGAATCTGGGACAGTTCAGAGTGGAATATATCAAGACGAACCACAGTATCGTGGACGCTGCAGCGCTGGCAATTTACTCCCCGGCAGGTATAGTGGTACACACAGGCGACTTTAAGGTGGATTACACGCCCGTGTACGGAGATGCCATTGACTTACAGCGTTTTGCTGAGTTGGGCAAAAAGGGCGTTCTGGCTCTCATGTGTGACTCTACCAATGCAGAGAGACCGGGATTTACCCAGTCTGAGAAGACTGTAGGCAAAACCTTTGACAATTTATTTGCAGAGCATAAGAATACAAGAATCTTTGTTGCTACCTTTGCCTCTAACGTGGACAGAGTGCAGCAGATCATCAATACAGCTTATAAATTTGGCCGCAAAGTGGCTGTAGAAGGCCGCAGCATGGTAAATATCCTGGAGACAGCCATGAATCTGGAGTGCATCAATGTGCCGGAAAATACCCTGGTAGATTTAGATCAGCTGAAGAACTTCCCTCCGGACCAGCAAGTGATCATTACCACAGGCAGTCAGGGCGAAAGTATGGCGGCGCTGAGCCGTATGGCAAACAATATGCACCGCAAGATTACCATTGGAGCAGGAGATACCGTTATTTTTTCATCAAGTCCCATTCCGGGCAATGAGAAGCCGGTGACCAAGATCATCAATGAGTTACTGCGCAAGGGCGCTGATGTCATTTTTCAGGATGCCCATGTGTCTGGTCATGCATGTCAGGAAGAGATTAAGTTGATCTATACCCTGGTGCATCCCAAATATGCCATCCCGGTTCACGGTGAATATAAGCATCTGAAAGCCCAGGCAAACATTGCCAACAGCCTGGGGATTGACAAAGAGAATATCTTTATGCTGTCCTCTGGTGAGGTGCTTGAATTGGATGAGCAAAGTGCAGAAGTGACCGGAAGAGTGCCTGTAGGATCCATTCTGGTAGACGGACTGGGTGTGGGGGATGTAGGAAATGTGGTGCTTCGTGACAGACAGCATCTGGCTGAGGACGGTATTGTTATCGTGGTCATGAGCCTTGACCGCGCAAGCGGTGAGCTTTTGGCAGGACCGGATATCGTGTCCAGAGGTTTCGTGTATGTAAGAGAATCGGATGAGCTGATGGATGAAGCCCGATATGTTGTAGATGTGGCCATTCAGGCATGCCTGGACAGAGGTATTACCGATTGGGGAAAACTGAAAGCTACCACCAAGGATGCCCTTAGCGACCTGATCTGGAAGAAGACTAAGAGACGTCCTATGATATTGCCTATTATCATGGAAGTTTAGGGTATTGGCAAGTGACGCCGCTGTGGGGAGCAGTCATTCGTACAGCGGCACGCTCTCGCTCCGTGAAAAACGTAGCGGTCGCTAAGCTCGAGACGCAGCTCGCTGCGTCTGACCTCGCTAAGCGCCGACGTTTTTCAAGGGCCTTTTGTACGAACAACTGCTCCCCATAGCGGCTGTTACTTGGCAATATCTAAAGTTATATGATTCTAAGAATAATTTACTTGCAAAATATGTGGAGTGACGTTACAATATGAGAAACATGGAAGATGCGGTGTTGGGGTTTATTGGAGCGATTAAGGACTCGGAGGAGTATAGGGATTATGCTCGGGAGAAGGAAAGGGTGAAGCAGTTTCCGGAGTTGAAGGAGCAGATTGATGAGTACCGGCGGCGCAACTATGTGATGCAGAATAGCCATGATACTGTATTTGAGAATATTGAGGAATTTGAGAAGGAGTATGCTGACTTGTGGGAGGAACCGTTGGCAGCGGATTTTCTTGCAGCGGAGCTGGCATTCTGCAGGATGATGCAGAAAGTAAGCTTAAGAGTCACTGAAAGTCTGGACTTTGAGTGATTTTGGGAAGGATGAGGTATTATGGAAACGAATCATATTGTGAGTGCGGTGTTTGGCACGGTATTGAAGATTATATTCGCCATGGTGATAGTAGCGTTTGTCTTCAGAGGGGCCATGGCCGGATATGAATTTGGATATCGCGTATTTAAGCAACAGCCTGTGGCTTTGGGGGAAGGGCGTGCGGTTACGGTGAAGGTGACGGAAGATATGTCGCCCAAGCAGATGGGAGAGTTATTCAAGAAGAATGGCCTGGTAAATGATACCACATTGTTCCTGGCCCAGTATTATCTGTCAGAGTTTCGTGAAAATGTGAAGCCCGGCACTTATGAGCTGAGCACTTCCATGACCGTGGAAGAGATGATGGAGATTATGGCCACGCATACCGAAGAGGAGGATGGTGAATCCAAATGATCATGGACGAGAGAATGGTTGCCTTTATAAATTCATTTGATAAAGGCAATCCTCCTTATTTAAACGAATTGGAGAAGTATGCCAGAGAGACTGATGTGCCCATCATCCGTACCCAGATGCAGGGCTTACTGAAGTTCCTTCTGGCTTTTTTGAAGCCTCACAATATTCTGGAGGTTGGCACGGCTGTTGGCTTTTCGGCTCTTTTGATGAGTGAATATGCTCCGGAGGATTGTCATATTACTACCATAGAAAAGTATGAAAAAAGAATTCCTCTGGCACGGGAGAATTTTGCCAAAGCAGGAAAGGCTGATAAGATCACACTTCTGGAGGGAGATGCTGCAGAAGTGCTGAAAGAATTGGAAGGTAGTTACGATTTGATCTTCATGGATGCGGCCAAGGGGCAGTATCTCCATTTTCTGCCGGATATTCTGCGGCTGCTGAGGCCCGGCGGGCTGCTGGTCAGTGACAATGTGCTGCAGGATGGTGATATTATAGAGTCCCGTTTTGCAGTGACCAGGAGAAACAGAACCATTCATGCAAGAATGCGGGAATATCTGTATGAATTGACACATCACCCTGCTTTGGAGACCTGCATTCTTCCGGTAGGAGACGGGGCCACACTGAGCGTGAAATTGGATCAGATTGAAGGAGAAGTACAATGAGAGAACGCAGAAAACCGGAGCTTTTGATTCCGGCAAGCAGTCTGGAAGTGTTGAAGACAGCAGTGATCTTTGGTGCTGATGCAGTATATATCGGCGGCGAAGCCTTCGGGCTTCGGGCCAAAGCCAAGAATTTTACATCCGAAGAAATGGCGAAGGGCATTGCTTTTGCCCATGAGCATGGTGTAAAAGTGTATGTGACAGCCAATATTCTGGCCCATAACGGTGATCTGAATGGCGCAAAAGTATATTTTGAAGAGTTGAAAAACATGAAGCCGGATGCCCCGGATGCATTGATCATATCTGATCCGGGTATGTTTATGATCGCTAAGGAAGTTTGGACCGAAGTGGAGATTCACATTTCCACCCAGGCCAACAATACCAATTATCAGACTTATCAGTTCTGGTGGCAGCAGGGGGCCAAGAGAGTGGTATCTGCAAGAGAGCTTTCACTGGAAGAAATAAGGCAGATCAGAGAACGGATTCCGGAAGAAATGGAGATCGAAAGCTTCGTCCATGGTGCCATGTGTATCTCTTATTCCGGTCGTTGTCTTTTGAGTAATTATTTTACCGGAAGAGACGCCAACCAGGGAGCGTGTACCCATCCTTGCCGCTGGAAATATGCTGTGGTGGAGGAGAAGAGACCCGGCGAGTACCTGCCTGTTTATGAAAATGAGCGTGGGACCTATATTTTTAATTCCAAAGATCTGTGCATGATTGAGTATATCCCAGAGCTTGTGCAAGCCGGGATTGACAGCTTGAAGATAGAAGGGCGCATGAAGACAGCACTTTATGTGGCTACAGTGGCA
Organism: Lachnospiraceae bacterium; assembly: GCA_017559435.1. GTDB lineage: Bacteria > Bacillota > Clostridia > Lachnospirales > Lachnospiraceae > Acetatifactor. The sequence goes on along the minus strand of JAFYSG010000175.1, from coordinate 859 downwards.
AGAACCTATCGAAAGGCTATTGATGATTACTTTGCTTCGGAAGAGACTTACCGCTCCAATATGGAATGGTACAGAGCCGAAATAGCCAAATGCACCTATCGCCAGTTTACTACAGGCTTCTATTTTGGCAAGACCGATGAAAATACGCAGATTTATGACAACAATACTTATGTAAACGAATATATCTATCTGGGCATTGCGGAAGAGGTAAGAGATGCAGATGGTCTGGTGCGCATCGAACAGCGCAACAAATTCTCAGTAGGGGATACTATCGAGATCATGAAGCCCGATGGTACCAATCAGCCTGTGAAAGTGCTTGGCATGTTCAATAAAGATATGGAACCGGTGGAAAGCTGTCCCCATTCCAAGCAGGTAATCTGGCTGAAACTGTCAGAAGTACCGGAGAGATATGATTTGCTGAGAGTAGAAAACATGAAGGAAAATAAGTAATCAAAAGACAAAAGAAGGAGCCGGGAAAGGAAATAAGAACATGAATGAGAATATTAAGGTAGAAGAACTCTTTGCCAGTAAAGCATTTACCCTGGGCAAGATGAGAGAGAGACTGCCCAAGGGAGTCTATAAAGAAGTCGTAAGAGTCATGGATCAGGGCGGCGAGCTGTCTCTGGCAACCGCAGATGTGGTGGCTAAGGCTATGAAGGATTGGGCTGTGGAAAACGGTGCCACCCATTACACCCACTGGTTCCAGCCCCTGACCGGTATCACAGCTGAGAAGCATGATGCGTTTGTGACCCATCCCGATGAAAACGGCAATATGATCATGGAGTTTTCCGGAAAAGAACTGATCAAAGGTGAGCCGGATGCCTCCTCCTTCCCCTCCGGAGGCTTAAGAGCTACTTTT
>JAFYSG010000174.1 GCA_017559435.1 Lachnospiraceae bacterium | reverse complement strand
TGACTGAACTGAAAAAGATTCTTGTACTTTAATAATATAAGCAGCATATAGAAGGGGGATCACGATCAATGCGAGTGCGGTTAATATTTCTCTCGCCGGAGTTATTGCGCTTTGATTAGTAAAAATGCTTAAGCTGTTTACAATACTGTGGGTAATGATACAAGGCCACAGGGTTTTCGTTTTATAAAAGAGGATTGTGAATAAAAATCCTATGGCTATGGCGTATGTAACCTGTAGTAGGTTGGAAAAAAGGGGCATGCCGCTACCGTTTATGAGGTTTATGATGTGGCCGAGACCGAAGGTGACGCTGGATATGGGGATGGCTGATTTGGTGCCGTCTTTGAGCATGGCTTTGAAAAGGAGACCGCGGAAGATGAGTTCTTCCAGGAAGCCTACGAAAAGCATGCTTATAATATAGAAGAAAGTCTCTATAGGGGAGAAGTTGAGGGCGACGCCAAACCATAGGTTGATGGATGCTATGATTACAAGGGGGATGTAATATAGTAAACGGCGGAGTGGGATTGTGGATCGGCATAGGCCGTATTCACGAAATAGATGATTCTTTTTTATCCAGGTGATAAGAATCGTTGTCAGCATGGCACTGATAACTGCGGTAACGGACTTCCGGACGCCCAGAAGATCTGAAATGTTGTCGGCCACACTTAAAGATATGACATATATGATGATCCAAAGTATGGCAAATAGGAGCTTGTTTTTCTTAAATATAGTGTACTCTATTTTCTTCATATTGGTCCCTGGCTTCGGGTTCCTCAGCAGGATGCCCGATGTAGATGATATTTAGTGGGATTTGTTTTTCCGGGATTCCCAATGCTTTGCGCACTTTTTCTTCTGCACGTTTCTGGGGATGAATGCCGCACCATACTGCGCCGAGGCCTAAATCCGTGGCTCTGAGGAGTATGTTTTCGGTGGCTGCGCTGCAATCCTGGATCCAGTAGTCTGCCATGTGCATCGGAAGAGCGCGGGATAGGTTTCCGCAGATTACAATGGCAAGCTTTGCAGAGATTTTTGTAAATTTGGAGGCGGTCTTTAATTCTTCTAAAATCTGCTCATTGGTTACTACATAAAATTCCCATGGTTTTCTGTTACAGGCGCTGGGACCGCTCATGGCGGCGTGAAGCAGTTCTTCTGTCATTTCATAGGAAACCGGTTCTTCTGTAAACTTTCTGACGCTTCTTCTTTTTAATAATACTTCTTTTAATTCCATTATACTTTTTGCCTTTCTTTTACTTTATACCTCAATTACTTAAATATCCTCCGCCAAGGTTCTGCGCTTCTGCCATCTTCCCGACAGAAAGTAGATCAATCCCGGGACACCGCATCCATAAGGTGCAAGCCCATATCCCAGCACAAATCCATAAAATCCCCAGTCCAGCATAATTCCGAATAACCAGCTGAGTCCTATTCGAAGCACCACTCCATCCAGCAGGGAAAGTACCATACTAAGCTTGGCATTCCCGATTCCCTGCACGAAAGCATTACTTCCCCGCATGATAGCCATGGCTGGGAACATCCACAGAATTGCTCTGATAAAGGTGCCGGACATTTCATGCACCAGAACATCATCGGAAAACAGCATAAACAATAGTTTTCCACAGCATAGGTAAATTACCATAAATACCACCGTCAATAAAGCAGCATACCCCCAGGCATACCACACTACCTCTTTTGCCCGTTTCTTATGTCCTGCACCAATATTCTGGCTGATCATGGGCATGGCGGCATATTGAATTCCCTGAGAAATCTTATTGACAATATCATCAATCCTCACGCCCACACCAAAGGTAGCCGAGGCGACCACACCCACATTATTCACCAGGGAATTCACAAACATCATGGACAGATTAATGCACCCGGACTGAATGGCCATAGGCGTTCCCAAGGAAGCGATCATTCCGGCATACTTCTTCTTGATGCGGAAACTTTCCTTCTGAAAATCAAATCCAAAAGCTTCTCTGTTTTTATAGAGATAATACAAGGAGAACACAAAGGAAACTGCCTGACCGATAATGGTAGCCAAAGCGGCACCCACCACGCCCCATTTCAAAATTCCCGTAAACAAAATATCCAGCACCAGATTCACTACCGACGCAATTCCAATAAAAAGAAAAGGCCGCTTGGAATCCCCCATTCCTCTAAGCACCGCCGATATCATATTATAACCGGCCGTAAAAATAAGTCCTGCTCCGCAAATCACCAGATACTCCATGGCCATAACATAAGATTCCTTCGGTATGTTCATCACCTGAAGGATCCACTTACGCCCGATCAAAAATCCTGCAGACAATACCAGCGCAATGATCACGATCAAACTAAACAACGTACCGATGATCTCACTCATTTCTTTTCGCTTCCCAGCCCCCAGGGCCTGGGCCACCAGTACTTGTCCGCCATTGGAAAAGCCCAGACACACCATGGTGGCAAAATTAATGATCAGACTGCTTTGAGACACCGCCGAAAGTCCTGCCGTTCCCACATATTTGCCAACAATGATCATATCTATGGTGCTGTAGAGCACCTGCAAAGCATTGGATGCCATGAACGGCAGGGCGAACCACAACAACTGCTTGGCCACATTACCTTTCGTGAAATCTTTTGATAAACTTTTTGTTTTCATTTTTATCCACCGCCTTCTATTTTTGCATTACAGGACCATGATCAATGTTCCCACGGTGATCAAAATACATCCGATCAGAGATTTCACTTTAAACTGTTCATGTAAAAAAATAAATGCCAATACCAAGGTGATCACAACACTCAATTTGTCAATGGGAACTACCTTGGACGCTTCTCCCGTCTGTAACGCCCTATAATAGCACAACCACGAAGCACCTGTTGCCAATCCGGATAAAATCAGAAACAACCAGCTTTTTTTACTAATTTCCATAATCCCTGACTGAGCATTGGTCAGAAAAACCATTCCCCAAGCCATCAACACCACCACTATTGTCCTGATGGCCGTCGCCAGATTAGAGTTTACACCCTCAATTCCAATCTTCGCCAAAATCGATGTCAGAGCAGCAAAAACTGCCGATAATAACGCAAATATAAACCACATATCGCGTTTCCTCCTTTGTGTATTCCTTTTATGAATACTTACTCAAAATCTTCTTATACTGCCGATGCACGATATAAATACCAAGCGTGCAATCAAATCCCAACAAAATGACTCCTACCGGAACATTCACAAGAAAACCAAGCCCGGTGATCAAAAACGCTATCCCGCATTTTTGATACAGACTGCACATCTCTCTGTTATATTCCTTCACATTCGTAACCTTGGCTTTCAAGCTGGTATCTCCACTCCAAAAAGGAACCGGGTCTCTACTGTCCTTTTCATATTTTGAAATGATCAAAAATGGAATGGCACATAACAAGCAGGAAACAAGGGCTATGATTCTTCCTACCATACTTTTCCCCTCTATTTTTATCCTCTTATTTTTATCAAAATACTATAATTATCATAACACAAAGTGTATATCCTTTCAAGCATCCACACAGGTTTATCCGGCATTTCAAATGGAATCTACATCAATTACAATAGTACATATTTTCGAACAACTTCCAAATACTATAAATGGTAACAAACTGACATTATATATGGAGAATCAAAATGAACACAGACAAAAAAGATTTAGGTGCCCAGTTAGCCTATGCTGCTCTCGACGAGGTACCGCAGCCCAAAGCTGATGCCAAAGAAATTGTAGGCTTGGTAAAATCCGGTGGCCGCATCACCGGCTACCAGCTCTCAGATGGAGAAACTGTCTCCAAAGAAGAAGGTGTGGCTATGGCCAAAGCCGGAGATATTCAAGGTGTAGGTGTGGCTCACCGAAAAGATTCGGAGTATTTAAAGTCGTTGCCGGATGGCACAGAAGATAATAATTTAGGCAATCTGCCTTCTGTAAGCGGTTAAGTTAACCACCACAAAGTGCGTCCGTGGTGTACGCAAACTAAAAAAGGCGCTGCATAATGAGCAGCGCCGCAGTTTCTGATTCTAACTTTTTATTCTACATCTTTTACTTCGTCAAATTCTTTCAGAATCTCCTCAGAAGGAGCCGGTGTACACAGGCTGACGATCACGATGGCTGCCAGACTTAACGCAAAGCCTACTACCAAGGAATATAAACCGGTAGTCTTGCCAATCGTTGCCCCATTTACAAGGGGTATGTAATCCCAGATAATAACGGACAGTGCACCGGTTACCACACCTGCCACTGCACCCTGGAAATTGGTTCTCTTCCAGAACAGGGAAAGAAGTACCAACGGACCAAAAGCGGCACCCAGACCTGCCCATGCATTAGACACCAAACCCATGATGGTATTGTTGGGATTCAAGGCAATGATGTAAGCGATAACAGCGATTACAATAACCGTAATTCTGCTCACACGGAACACCTTTTTGGTATCTGCCTTCTTATCGATCAATCCCTTATAAATATCTTCTGCCACACTGGAAGCACTTACCAAAAGCTGTGAATCTGCTGTAGACATGATAGCTGCCAGAATACCGCACAGGAACAATCCGGCGATAAAGGGCACACGAATATCTTCAATAAAGAGCTGCTTGATCATCTCAATAAATACTCTCTCACTGCCACTTGCCACCAACTGGTCAGGTGCCAGATAAG
>JAFYSG010000173.1 GCA_017559435.1 Lachnospiraceae bacterium | reverse complement strand
GAACCTACTAATTATAAAGAAATTTTCAAGACCACTGGTGATTATCTGGAAGCATTGGCAAAGGAACACGGTTTAACTGTTAATTCTATCGGTGGTGAGTGGATTGTAATTGGCTTGGAGCGGGCTGATAGGGATATTCCTGATGTGGCTGCTTATTATCAAGAGGTTGTAAAGTTCGTTAAAGAAAATATCAATGAAAAAGAGCAGCTTCATAGAGCCAAGTCAACGGAAAATGCTCGTTTGATTCTTGCCTTGACCGCTCTGGGGTACGATGTTTCTAATGTGGATGGCCATAATTTATTGGTTGGTCTGAATGATATGTCTTTCGTGAAGAAGCAGGGCATCAATGGTCCCATATGGGCACTGATCGCCTTTGATTCTTATGACTATGAGATTCCGGCAGGGGGCGATGTGACCAGAGAAGGGCTAATTAAAACGATTCTCGACAAGCAGCTTGAGGATGGTGGCTGGGCATTGTCAGGTGTGAAGGCGGATGCGGATATGACAGGAATGGCGTTGACCGCACTGGCTCCCTACTACAGTACGAATGCCGATGTGAAAATTGCAGTGGATAATACACTGACATGTCTGTCTTTGATGCAGCATTCTGATGGTGGATTTGGTTCTGTGGACGGTGCTTGTGCGGAATCCGCAGCACAGGTGATTGTTGCACTGACTGCATTGGGAATTGATTCACACACTGATGTTCGCTTTATCAAGAACAATAGAAGTGTACTGGATGCGATGTGTGATTACTATGTTGAAGGCGGCGGCTTCAAACATGTTGCTTTCCTGGAAGTGAATGGCATGGCAACTGAGCAGAGCTATTACGCACTGACTGCTTATGTTAGATTCCTGGAGAACAAGTCTGCTCTTTATGATATGAGTGATGTTGTTATAACAAACGATAATACCGACGATAACACCGGAGGAGATCCCAACAACAACACCGGAGGAGATACCGACGACAACACCGGAGGAAGCACCGACGACAGCACCGGAGGAAGCACCGACGACAACGCGGAAGGAAATACCGGAGATAGTGACAGTGATGGAGACAACACCAGCGAAAGCACTGAAGAGAATAACGGCGATAGCACCGAAGAAAATGCCGGAGACACCACTGAAGATAACTCTACCTCAGGTGAGATAGAAATTATCACGCCTACAGTACCGGTTAATCCTTCAGAACCATCCAATCCTTCAGAACCATCCAAGCCTATTGCGCCTTCTGAAAATGAATCTGATGTTGAGACGAAAGAGGAAGCTGATCTGACACCTAGCGCAAAAGCTGTAAAGGAGTTATTGGAAACACTTGATTCTGAGTCCCACTCTGAAGAGATCCTTGATGCGATTCTGGCTTATGAAGAATTGTCAAAAGAGGAAAAGGAAGATTTGCAGAGCGATGAGCGAGTAGAAGAATTAAGAGAACAACTGGCAGAAATGCTTCAGACTGACAGCAAGACAGGTATTGCTGTGTCCGGTACAGAGTGGAATATCCGAATCGTAGTAAATGATACTTTAGATGCGAAAGAGATTCAGACTATGAAAGAAAAATTAAACGGACATACCATGCTGGGACATTGGGATATCTATCTGGAAGATGCAAAGACCGGTAAAGAAGTACAACCTGATGGAAGTGTTATGATAAAGATTCCTTTGGCACTGCTTGGAGATTACTCAGCTTTCGATGGTCTGGCGGTGGTACATTATGCAGATGATGGAACTGTCGAGTATTTGAGCAGTACCATGGATGAGGAATTTATCACATTTAAAACTGTAGAATTTTCTTATTATGCAGTAGTAGGTTACATGGGTATATCGCCTTTGGATAACCTGGCTGATGATGTGATCAGTGATGATGTGAACAAAGCAGGGGCGCCGGTATTACCTTGGGTGATCGGCGGTGGATGCGGACTGGTACTGTTGGCAGTAATCCTGTTCCTTATCATGAAAAATAAAAAAGTAAAGGTTATGTAATGACCGGTCACAGGCAGGGGGATTTTTCTCCCTGCTGAAAACCGGATTTATAATAATCTATGAAACAGGGTTTAGCTACATCTTAAACATACAAAGAAATGAGAAAAACCATATGAGAGATGCGTTTTCGGATTGTCATCCGGTAATCAATTTCATATTTTACATAGGAGCTTGGGTCTGTGGAATGTGTTTTATCCATCCGGCATTTTTGATATGCTCTTTGGTGTTATCTATTGGCTATTATATGGTGCTGAAGAGGAAGTTTCTGAGATACCTGGCCCAAATGAGTGGGATTTTTGTGGCGATTTCCTTGATCAATCCTCTGTTTAGCATATACGGTGAACATATCCTGTTCACCTGGCCGGGAGGCAGACCTTATACGTTGGAGGCATTGTGTTACGGTATGGTTTTGGCAGCTATGTTTGTGACCATACTGACCTGGTTTGCTACTTATAATGAGGTGATGACCAGTGATAAATTTTTATATTGTTTCGGAAGATTTGCGCCTTCTGTATCGCTGATTCTGACCATGGTGCTGAGATTGGTCCCTTCTTTTCAAAAGAAAGCGGAAGCAATCGGTGGGGCAAGGAAATGCATCGGTAAGTCCGTGGAAAGCGGAAGGAACAAAGAGAAAGCAGAGCATGGTATGACCATTGTATCTGCACTGACCTCCTGGGCGTTGGAGGGCGGCATCGTCATGGCGGACAGTATGAGAAGCCGTGGCTTTGGCACGGGAAAGCGGACCAGCTTTTCTGTTTATCGTATGG
>JAFYSG010000172.1 GCA_017559435.1 Lachnospiraceae bacterium | reverse complement strand
TTGTGCCCTCTCTCCTGCGCGTTCCATAACAAACACAAGAATTCCATAAATGCTCAATATCACCGCAAAGGGCAGATAGGCCTGGTAAGTCCCCAGACTAAATGCCAGACAGATTGCCCCGGGAAGAAAACCGTATCTGAGCTTTTTTACGCACAATACCGCCGCCACCGCAAGCATCAGCCCCAACAGATACCCATCCATCGTAAACACATAAGCAAAGGTGGATGACAACGCCGGAAAACTAACCAGAAGTCCACTGATCAACACAATGCAGCACCTATCCTTTACTTCCAGAAATTCCACCAACAGCACCGCTGTCACTGCCAGCCAAAGCATCCCTAACACACCGATCAGCCAGGGCAGCGTATAATACGACGTCAGACCACAGGCCACCATCAAAAACCATCGTCCGGAAGTGATCATATTCTGGTCAAAATACATACTGTCCAGTCCGTCGTGATTGGGAATATCTGAAAGAAGCATGGGCATATGCACCAACAACCCACATACAAAGGCTGCCAAAAACGCCAGCTTCCATTCCTTTTTTATGTACTTGTTTAAATTCTGCACAACTTCTGTGGGCGTCTTCATCCACGAACTCCTTCCTGCCAATTTGCCACCGCCATATCTATTTTTCGGCCAGAAGCTTGGCAATTCTGCCTGCTCCCAAACCATCTATCATTTCTTTTTCTCTTTGATACACTTTTCTGCGCAGTACAACACCTGCAAGCTCCTCTACCCCATTTACGTTGGTGTCTTGCTCTCCTGCCTTCACATCTTCACACATCAGCTCAGCCAATGTACTCATGCAACTTAACGTCTCCTGTGGCTTTAAATGATATGCCCCGCAATAACCGGCTATCTTCTCTGTGCCGATATAGGTGGTCAAAGCCTCTTGATTCTCTGCGTAAGAGAAACACAAAAACGGTACGCCAATAGCTGCCAGTTCATAAATGGTGGTACCTCCCGCCGTCACCGCCAAGTCGCACTGCCTCATAAGAGACGCCATGTCTGTCACATTGTGATGCACATGGATCAGGTCATTTTCCAGTTCCAGTTGCTTCCACCGGGAAAAATATGGATTAAACTGACCCACGATCACATGATAATGACAACCCGGTCTTTGTATCGTCTCCAACACTGCTGCCGCAATATTATCATGATCTCCGCCGCCGGTAGTGATCAAAACTTCCTTTACCTGCTCCCTGACCTCATAGGGCACATTCAGAAACTGCGGACGCACCGGCACATACTCGCTGCCGATAGCAAGAACCACCTTCCTGCCTCGATATAAATTCTCATAATAGGTCTTATCAGCAAACGCATTATAATTAATCACACCATCCACCGGGTACGGATTCTTACCCATGTCATCCATGAGGTATACTCTGCCATATAACCTTAGCGCCTCCAAATAAGCATCCGTTACATGATAGCTGTCCACCAGGATCACAGGCGCCTTCCACATCCATTGTGCTTGGTCAGCCGGCTTCTGCTCCCTGCCAAACACTTCCCCAAGCACAGGAAGTTCCTCTTCCATGTTCCGGTAATCCGTGTGCAGAATCCGAACTGCAAATCCTCTCTGAGTCACCAATTCTGCCGACGCTTCATCTGCACAGAGAAAGCATATTTCATCTGCCTCAGACAGTTTTTTTAATTCTTCCGCTATGGTCAGACACCTCATCAGATGTCCGGCTCCTGTCACGGCATTGCCGTCAGCACGAAAATAATACATTGTGTTCTCCCAATCTGCCACTCCGGCATTTGACTACCCTATTTACGTTTCGAAGTCCACCAAATCCCAAGACATAGGCGTCCCCAGCTTGGCATCCTTCGTAATCCTCTTTCCTAACAATTCTTCATAATAACGGGTATGCAGACCATTAGCCGGGCGCACAGAACGAAGATTCTCCGGTGTAAATACCTCCCCTGCCTTCATATCTTTGGATACAAATAAGGACCTGGAATGTTCTCTTTCTCTGGCTGCTTTCGGTGACAAGTCATAAGTCACTTTTCCCAGCGCCAGCTCAATCTTACGGATATTATCCACCATCTCCCTAAACTCCTCAGGCTCCATGGAGAATGCGGAATCAGCACCGCCATCAGCCCTCTTCAGTGTCAGATGCTTCTCTATCACCTTGGCGCCCAAAGCCACTGCTGCACCAGCCACAGCGCCACCCATCGTATGATCGGACAATCCTGTGATACAGTCAAAGGTCTGCGCCATAGAAGGTATTGTCCTAAGATTTACCGCCTCATAAGGAGCGGGATAGGCAGAAGTACACTTTAACAAAATCACCTTTTCATTCCCGGCCTCCCGGCAAGTCTGCATTGCCAGCTCAATATCCGCCAAATGAGCAATTCCTGTGGCAAAGATCATAGGTTTCCCCAGTTTGGCAATCTTCTTGATCATTGGAATATCATTGATCTCAAAAGATGCAATTTTGTAAGCCGATACATCCATCTCTTCCAAAAAATCTACCGCAGTCAAATCAAAAGGCGAGGAAAAAAACTCCAGCCCCATCTCTTCTGCGATCTGCTTTAACTTAGGCTGCCACTCCCAAGGAGTATAAGCAGTCTCGTATAGTTTATGCAATGTTGTTCCATCCCAGAGAGTTCCCTGGGTAATCTGAAAGCAAGGATCGTCACAATCAAGCGTGATGGTATCTGCCGTATAAGTCTGAATCTTAACAGCATCTGCCCCTGCATCCTTGGCGGCCTGCATGATCGCTACTGCTCTGTCAAAATCCATGTTGTGATTGGCCGACATTTCCGCAATAATAAATGTCGGCGAATCTTCACTGATCACATGATTGCCGATGATAATTTCTTTCTTCATGGTGTTCTCACCTCACTCAAACAAAATCTTTATATACTTCTTAGTGCCTCTGATTTCATTCCAATGCTCTGCCGTCATCTCCATAAAGGTCACATCATAGCTGATGCCCTCTTTGCAAACATGGTTCTTTTTCTCCTCCACAATGTAGCTTCCGCAGAGAAGATGCAATTGGATCACCCCTTTATTCAGGGTGAAAATATCACCTACCAGTGCTTTTTTTCCAAGCACGTCAAAGATATAATCATATAAACTCATTTCCAGGGAAAGGGCAAGCTTCATGCTGCGAAGCTTTTTCTCGCCTACATAATAGGCCCAGCCAAGCACACCATCTTCCTGGACAAGACCTGTCAAATTGATCACCCCTGCCGGCTGACCATCCACCTCAATGATCCAGTAGCGCACATCCGGATTGTCTGAAATCCGCGCAAACCACTGCCTCTGCCCTTCTAAGGTCAGTTTGGGGTTTGTGTTCATATATTTGGTGATCTCCGGATCCATCCGCCAGTTCATGATCCGCTTAAGATCTTCTTCCGTTACCGGTCTTACTGTATAACTCATAACTTCCTCCCACTTAGGTTCATTGAGGATTCAGGGGACTCTGCATCTTGCAACCTGCACTGATCTTAAATCGCTCCTGCCTTCTCCAGAATTTCGCGAACCGTAGTGATCTCTGCTGCCTCATCCAGGTCAATCTCAATACCAAGCTGCTCTTCCAACTCTCCGATCAGCATCACATGTGCAAGAGAATCCCACTCTTCCAGATCATCCATAGTGGTATTTTCTGTCACCATGCCTTCCGGCACCTGAAATACTTCTTCCATTAAAGCAATGATTCTTTCTTTCATAATCTGATACTCCCGTCTGTTTTATCTGTTTTCAATGATTACCTCATTGTTACATAATACACCCTTTCAGGCCTTTTTGCCAAGTCTATCTCATAAATTTTACTGCCGTCCCGGCGTTTTTCTATTACAGTATACCCTAATTTCTCATAAAGGGTCTCCACCGGCTTATTTTTGGCAGTGGGCAGAAAACAAGCTTTCACTAACTGACAGCCTTCCGCCTGCAGTGCATTCTCCATATCTTCTACAATAGCATATTCTATATTTTTACCCATCACCCGGCAGCTCATAACCAATTCTTCTATGAAAGCCTCCTTGACAGCTTCTTTGCCGGCATCCCCTCTCTTCTCCTTACACTCCACAATTCCTGCCGCCACAATCCCATTATCTCCAAAACAGTCCTCCACACGGTATAAAAACACTTTTCGATGCTGATCTTCCAGCACCTCCTGCATCTGTGCCTGATCGAAACGTTTGGTGGTCAGATTAAATTGATTGGTCTTATTCACAAGCTGCACAAGACGTACAATATTGGCCGCGGGATCCTCTTTCGTTACTACAATGGCAAGCTGCTTTAAATATTCCTCAAAATTCTCCACCCGGGCCTGTAGTTGATTCCTCCTGGCATTGTCTGCATATTGCTTTGTCTTGTCCAAATCTTCCTTTGTCACTGCTGCCTTTTCAAAAAACTTACGATAGATCTTAGCCATGGCCGGTGCCAATTCCTCCGGCTTGTCCGGAAAATCAGGCACTGTCACCTGAGGTAGCATAGAAGACACCAGCTCCCGCTCCGTGGGATTATCATCCCAGAACACAAAAGAATCCAACCCAAGATTCAACTCCTGAGCAATATCCACAATATTCTCATGTTTCGGTTGCCAGTTAATTCTGTACACCGCAAAACATTCCGGCCTCAATACCTGATGAGGATGGGATCTTAGAATCTCCATGGCATCCTCTTCATTATTCTTGGATACGATTCCCAGGATCACACCCTGCTTCTGCATTTGCAGGATCACCCTCTGCAGATTCTTGTACGCCAATCCGCTGTGATCCTCTGACAATACGATAGGAGTATGGTCAGCCTCTCCCGCCAGACCACCCCAAAGGGTATTATCCAGATCCAGCAAAAGCACCTTCTTAGCGGTCCTGCCCTGAACCTCCACCTTCTCACAGATCAGAGCACTCAGACGCTTCTGTGCTTCATTGGTATGCAGAATCTTACCCAGATACCAAGTCTTCAAGGAAAAAGCATTCTCCTCTCCCATCTGCTCTACCATGTGACGATAAGGCAAAATATATACATTCGTATGGTGGCTGCACAAATCTTGCAACCTCTTCTGCCATACCGCTTCCAAAGCCTGCTTTCTGCCCGGGTCACTGAGCACAGGAATCTCCGGCCCCCACAGATAAGCATCCGAAACATAATAAATCCCCTCCGGCTTCAGGCAGCTTTCCAACATGGTAAACCATCTGTCTATAGCCACAGTGGCCCCATCTGCCACCACCAATTGATGCTCCACCACTTCCATCAAATCCATGAGCAAAAATGTAACCTGAGGCCCAAACCCATGATAAGAAGACTGGGGATTCATCAGAACACCCAGTTCATTCCCATACCCTTCGCTTTCATAGACCTCATATTCCTTCTTCAGCAAACGGATGACAAAGTTCATATTCACATTGGATAACACTGCAATTTTGGTAAGGCTCATTGTCCTAACTTCTCCTTCATCAGGCGATACTTGATCTCTGCGATCTGCCAGTCCACCTCCGTATCAATATCCTGCACTTCCATCTCACTGATTTCATAGGGAAGCAGGTCTCCCACCAGAAATCTCTTGTTCTCTTTAAACACATCCGTATGGAAGAAAATAAACTGAGCCGCATCGTGATAGTGAGGCTCTAAATCCTGAGAACGGCTGTCCAGATACTGAGGATACTCAAACAAAAGCCGCTCATCCCGCACCACGAGCGCTCTCTGTGGCGGATAGGAAAATCGCACCACTGTAGTCAGCGTATCGGCTCCGGAAGCCAAAAGCTTCTCATCCGCATCCCGCAATTTCTCACCGGTCACAAAAGGAGCCGTAGGGAAGATCATACAACCATACTCATAAATCTCCCCCCTCTTCTCATACTCGGAAAAGACCTCCAACACCACATCCGGCATCTGGGCATAATCCCCTGCCGTTGCTTCACTTCGCATAAACGGCACCTGGGCTCCATACCTTCTGGCAATTTCCGCAATCTCTTCATCGTCAGTAGACACCATCACCGTGTCAAAAATCCCGGAATCAAGGGCTGCCTCTATAGAATAGGCAAGCATCGGCTTGCCGCAAAACTCTCTGATATTCTTCCGGGGAATTCTCTTACTGCCACCCCGGGCGGGAATAATTGCAATCTTCTTCATGTCAATCCTCCTGCTTACTCCTTACACTATTAAAGTTTACCATAGGCAAGGAGATTTAGCAAGAAAACTTTCTAAATCACTTGAATTAAAAGAAGCAGAGGCCCGACACCTCTGCTTCTTTCACATTACCATATCAAGAAATCATTCCCTCTTAATTTAAACATCGCCTCCACGAAGAAGAAGTCTCCATAAATGATAGGAATATGGAGCCCCTTCATAGAATTCTCAGTCAAAGGATATCTCTCCGTTCCCATAAGTACCAATGCATCCTCATCCTCTTCGTAATTGCAGAAATGTTCATCACAAGCCTTCAGGATATTGATGGCCTCCTGTGTATATCTCTTTCCTTCTTCCTCAGAAACATATTTAGCGAGCTCCAGCATACCGCAGGCCGCACACACGCCGGCAGTACTATCATAATACACAGGTTCTTCCGGTGCGCAGAAGTCTACCAGCGGAAGATAATTGGTCTTCTTACAGTTTTCAATAAAGTAGTCTGCAGTTCTCTTGGCTGCATCCAGATACTCCTCTTTGCCTGCATGAATGTAAGAAATCATAGAGCCATATACAGCCCAGGACAAACCTCTTGACCAACAGGAAGTCGCACTATATCCTTGTCCGCCCAAAATTTGCTTTACACCCACCTTATCCGTTTCATGGTCTACAATGTGATTGATGCTGCCATCCGGACGGATATGGTCACGCAGTGACATGTCCATATGACGCATAGCAATTTTTTTGAAACGGTCATCACCGATTTCCTCAGATGCCCAGTACAAAAGGGCCAGGTTCATGAGACAGTCGATGATGGAATAGCCTTTATTGGGGTCACCCGGGGCGTTACTCCCGTTATTCCAGGC
>JAFYSG010000171.1 GCA_017559435.1 Lachnospiraceae bacterium | reverse complement strand
AGGTGCATCCCAGGTAAATCACCTGGCAGAGCGTCTGGCCATCGGTACCGGATTAAGGGTCAACATGGCACAGGATCCTATCGCAAGTGTGGCACTTGGTCTTGCCAAGATCATTAAAGAGGATAATTATAAAACAGTAGCATATGCAATTGAAGGGATGAGCAGATGAGTCCGGTTGTAAAAAGAAAAGGGGAAAGAAATGCTTTGCCCGGTAAATATGTGCTTTTGGGTCTGACGATTATTTGTTGCCTTATGATGCTTTTAACTTTTGGCACAGATCTGTTTAACCGACCCTTAAATACTGTGGTCGGTTATGTGGTAGTACCTTTCCAGCAGGGCATCAGTAAGGCCGGACAGTGGCTTTCTAACCGTTCTGAGGAGCTGGTTTCCATCAGGCAGCTTCTGGATGAGAATGCCAGCTTAAAGGAGCAGGTGGCTGAGCTGACGTCTCAGAATACCATATTGCAGCAGGAGAGATATGAATTGCAGACATTACGGGAGCTTTTTGAACTGGATGACCGTTACACGGATTATGAAAAGACGGGGGCAAGGATCATCAGCAGAGATTCCGGGAATTGGTACTCCAGCTTTACCATCGACAAGGGATATCAGGATGGACTGGAAGCGGACATGAATGTGATCGCCGGCGGCGGACTGGTTGGAAGGATATCTTCCGTAGGTCCCAACTGGGCGAAAGTGACCTCTATCATTTCTGATAACTCCAACGTAAGCGGTGCTGTGTTGGCTACGGGAGATAAACTTATGGTATCGGGAGACCTGAAGCTTATGGCAGATGGTGTCATCAGCTTTAGCCAGCTGCTTGACAGCGAAGATAAGGTTTCTGAGGGGGATAAGGTGGTCACTTCCAATATCAGTGACAAATATCTGCCCAATATATTGATCGGCTACATTCATACCATGAGCCGGGATGCCAACAATCTGACCAAGTCAGGTTACATAACACCGGCAGTTGATTTCGAGCATCTTGATGAAGTGTTGATCATTTTGGAGCAGAAGCAGCAGATCAATGAAGACGAGGCGCTGAAATGAGAAGAAAGATCCTATTGACAATCACGATATTGGTTTGTTTTGTATTACAGTGCACAGTGTTTCGAAGCCTTGCCTTTGGCGGCATCATACCCAATCTGATGATCATTCTTACTTCCTCTTTCGGATTTATGAGAGGGGAGAGAGAAGGCCTGATCATCGGTTTTATCTGTGGGCTTTTATGTGATATTCTCCATGGGGATATCTTGGGTTTTTATGCTCTGGTACTGATGTACATTGGATTTATCAACGGTAAATTCTGCAGACTTTTTTATCCGGAGGATATCAAGCTTCCGATTGCACTGATCGTTGTCAGTGACCTGACTTACGGGATCATCTGCTATACTCTGCAGTTTTTGCTACGAGGAAAATTTGATTTTCCTTACTATTTTACAAAAGTCATATTGCCGGAAGCAGTATATACCATTATAGTGACAATATTTATCTATCCGGTGGTGCTGAAAATGAACAGTTGGCTGGAAAGCAAGGAATAAAGGAGCGAACCGAAATTTGTTTGATGAATTAAAAGAGCGTATTCTGAATATTGTGACCAGTAGACTTACGGTTCTGGCTGTGGTTTTCCTGATTCTGGGGGGCATCCTGATCTACCGCTGTTTTGATCTGCAGATTGTAAATGGACAGAAGTATCTGGATGAGTTTATCTTAAAGACCGAGAAGACCAGGAGCATTGCCAGTACCAGAGGGCGAATTCTGGATCGTAACGGTGTGGTCCTGGCGGACAATAAGCTGGCTTATTCCGTGAAGATAGAGGATGTCTACGAGTCCGGAATGAGTGCATCTACCAAAAACAGGCTGCTGAATGAGAATATTTATAAACTTGTTAAAATGATCGAAAAAAACGGTGACAGCGTGATCACTGATTTTAATGTGGTCATTGATGAAAATGGAGAATTTGCGTTTAATGTAGAAGGGACCAAGCTTCTTCGTTTTCTGGCAGATATCTATGGCGAGTCGTACATAGATAATCTGGATGAGAATCAGAAGAATTCCACCCCGGAGGACGTGATCAATTTTCTGGGTGGCAAAGGTTCCGGTGGCTTTCGCATCGGAGACTATGAAGTGGAAGGTGACACTTCCAGCACGTTTGTGGTAGGAAAAGGATATACCAAGGAAGAATTATTGCAGTTGATCACCATCAGATATGCCATGAGACTTACTTCTTACAGAAAATACGTAGGCACCACTGTTGCCCGGGATGTCAGTGATAAGACAGTGGCTGTGATCATGGAGAACATGAATCAACTGGTAGGTGTGAGTATCGAGGAGGATACGGCCAGGCAGTATCATGAAAGTGAATATTTTGCACAGCTTTTAGGGTATACAGGCAAAATTTCTTCAGATGAACTGACAGAGTATAATGCCAGGGATCTGGAGGAAGGCGGCGACGGAGAACGCTACACGATCAATGATGTGGTGGGAAAGAGTGGCATCGAAGCCTATCTGGAAACCCGCTTACAGGGCGAGAAAGGCAGTGAGAAGCTGGTAGTGGACAATCTGGGTAAGACCATTTCGGTGAAAGAACGGGTGGAGCCTAAGGCTGGCGAAGATGTGATTTTGACCCTGGATGCGGAGCTGCAGATGGCTGCATACCAGATCCTGGAGCAGGGGATCGCCGGCATTGTGTCAGATAAGATTATCAATGCCAAAGAGTATAATGCGGCATCCGGATCCAGTAATAAGGATATTAAGATTCCTATTTATGATGTCTATTTTGCAGTGATCAACAACAGTATCGTAGATATCAGCCATTTTGAGGCATCGGATGCCGGTGAGAAGGAAGTGGAGGTTTACGGGAAATATCAAAAGTACAAGGAGTCTGTTTATGAAAGAATCCGTCAGGAGTTGTATGAGAAAAAGACACCGTACAATAAACTGACAAAGGAGTATCAGGTTTACCAAAGCAATATAGTCTCTATGCTGAATAAAAACGGCATTATTATCACGGATAAAGTGGATACAGAGGATGAAACTTATATTGCCTGGACCAAGGAAGAAGTCATAAGCTTAAATGAGTATCTGTATTACTGTATCGGACAGAGCTGGATCGATGTCAGTAAGCTGAAAATAGAGGAAAAATATGTAGATTCAGAAGAAACCTTTCAGAAGTTGACAGAATATATCATTTCAATGATAGATGGTAATTTGGAGTTTCAAAAGAAATTTTATAAGTACATGCTTCTGAATGATGTGATAACGGGAAAAGATATCTGTATGCTGATCTGTGAGCAGGATGCGGCAGAGTTTCCGGCAGAGGAAGAGGATAAGCTTTACAGTGGAAGATTGTCTGCTTATCAGTTTATGATGAACCGTATCAATAATCTGGAGATCACGCCTGCACAGCTGGCATTGGATCCCTGTAATGGTGCAGTTGTGATCACGGATGTGAAGACGGGTGATGTACTTGCGATGGTGACTTATCCGGGGTATGATAATAATATGCTGGCCAACACCATTGATGCAAAGTACTGGGCCAAACTGATGACTGACAAGTCCAGTCCCAGCTTGAATTATGCAACACAATATAAAGCAGCACCGGGATCCACTTTTAAAATGGTATCCGCAGCTGCAGGTTTGAGTGAAGGGGTCATTGACCTTACCACCAGACTTAATTGCACAGGTGTGTTTACCTTGATAGAGAATGGCCCTAAATGTTGGAAAAACTGGGGACATGGGTTATTAGATGTAGTGGGAGGTATTCAAAATTCCTGTAATAACTTCTTTTATGAAGTGGGTTATAAATTAGCCACCAGAAGTGGTTCTTATGATGCTTCAGCCGGATTGGAAAATCTTGCTAAGTATGCTGACCTGTTTGGACTTACGGATAAGTCGGGCGTAGAGGTGGAGGAGTATAAGCCTGATGTATCTGATATTGACCCCATCCGTACCGCCATCGGACAGGGAAGCGGAAGCTATACCACCGTTGGAATTGCCAGATATGTGACTGCCATAGCTAACAGCGGAACCTGTTATAATCTGACATTGATAGATAAAATATTGGATTCTGATGGAAATCTGCTGATAGAGAATGAGCCTGATATCCGTAATACAGTCAATATGCCACAGGCGTATTGGGATGCGATTCATCTTGGTATGAGGAAAGTAGTGGAAGGGAAGACATATTTTAGCGATCTGGCTGTTAATGTGGCCGGTAAGACCGGTACAGCAGAGCAGATCAAGACAAGATCAAACCATGCATTGTTTGTGGGATATGCGCCTTACGAAGAACCGGAAATTGCCTTTGCAGTCCGCATTCCTTTTGGTTATTCTTCTGATTATACCGCACAGGTGGCAAGAGAGATCATCAAATATTATTATGGTCTTGCTGCCGAAGAAGAAATCCTGACCGGCACAGCCGACATGGATAACGAAGGTGTGTCTATAAATGAGTTTTAACTAACAGTTCAGCCTGGGAGCGGCTGAACGTCACTTGAAATTTAAATCGAAAGGGGTGATGACTGTGAAAGAGGCCGTGATCATTAAAAGTTATCACAATGGATTGACCATTCTTCTGAATGAAGAATTGGACTTTTCTGTGATCTTGAAAGAGCTGGCTGCCAAATTCTCCGAATCAAGAGCTTTTTTCGGAAAAGCACAGGTGGCTTTGTCGCTGGAGGGACGCAGTCTTACCAGAGAGGAAGAAATTGAGATACTGGAAGCCGTACACGATAACAGTGATATCAATATTGTATGTGTCGTTGGCAAGGATGAAGAGACGGATAAACTATATCTACGGGCATTAAAACAAGTAGAGAAGAGATTGTCCGGTGGGGCTGATGGTCAGTTCTACAAAGGAAACTTAAGGAACAGAGAAGTGCTGGAATCCGAGACAAGCATTATTATTCTGGGCGATGTGCATCCCGGGTGTAAAGTGGTTTCCAGAGGAAATATCATTATTTTGGGAGGACTGTATGGAGAAGCTTATGCAGGAGCTTCCGGAGATGCAGATCATTATGTAGTTGCGCTTGAAATGGAGCCGGAAAAATTAAAAATCGGCGATTTCAAATATAAATCTGCCAATAAGCAGAAAAAGTGGGGCGTTATCCGTTCCCGCATACAACCGAAAATAGCATATGTAAGAAACGAAAGAATCGTTTACGACCCTCTTACGAAAGATTTGCTGGGAAAAGTGCAGGTCTAGACCCATACCCGGCAGGACGTTGATCACAAATCTAGTTCCGCATATTGCGGCAGAAATGGAGGATTAAATGAGTAATTCCGAAGTAATTGTCATCACGTCAGGGAAAGGCGGAGTGGGTAAGACCACCACTACCGCAAACGTAGGAACAGGTCTTGCTAAAATGGGCAAAAAGGTATGTCTGATCGATACCGACATCGGGCTTCGTAATCTGGATGTAGTCATGGGCCTGGAGAACAGAATCGTCTATAACCTTGTAGACGTAGTGGAAGGAAATTGCAGAGTCAAGCAGGCGCTGATACGGGATAAGAGGAATCCCGGCCTGTATCTGATGCCTTCTGCCCAGACCAGAGATAAAAGTGCAGTGTCACCGGGTCAGATGGTGAAGGTCATCGAACATCTGAAGGAGCAATTTGATTACATACTGCTTGATTGTCCGGCAGGTATCGAACAGGGCTTTCAGAATGCCATAGCCGGCGCTGACAGGGCGCTGATCGTGACGACACCTGAGGTTTCAGCCATAAGAGATGCAGATCGCATCATAGGCTTGTTGGAAGCAAATGGTTTCAAGCAGATGGATCTGATCATCAACCGTTTGCGAACAGATATGGTCCGCAAGGGCGATATGATGTCCGCTTCTGATGTGGTGGATATTCTGGCGGTGCCTCTTCTGGGAATCATACCGGATGATGAGAATGTGGTAGTTGCAACCAATCAGGGCGAGCCCCTTGTAGGGCATGATTGTCCGGCCGGCAGAGCTTATTCCAATGTGGTACGCAGGATACAGGGAGAAGAAGTACCTTTCCTTTCCACAGAAAAAGGGTTCTCTTTCTGGACAAAAGTAACCGGAATTTTTCATAAGGCATAGGAGGGGCTAGGAATGAGAAAATTTAACATGAAACGTTTTTTTCGCAGAAAAAGCTCCCGGGAGGTTGCAAGGGACAGATTGAAGATATTGTTGATTTCTGACAGAGTAAATTGCTCGCCGGAGATGATGGAACTGATCAAGACGGATATTGCCAAAGTGATATCCAAATACATGAAGATAGATTCCACAAATATGGAGATCCAGATAAATACCAAGGGAAAAGGCAACAGAGGAATCAAGAACCCTACACTATATGCTAATATTCCTATATTAGATTTGAGAAAATAATACTAACAGTTTGGCAGATAAGTGCCATGACAAAAAGGAAGAATGCAAATGTTTAAAAATTACAGATTACGTGATTTTGATTTTAAGTTAATATTGATGCTGATCGGCCTTTCTGTCATAGGGTGTTTGGCGATCGGTTCTGCAGAACCCTCTCTGCAGAACAAACAGATCGCAGGTCTGGCAGCCGGAGTGTTTCTCATGTTGGTTGTGGCATTTTTTGATTATACCTGGATATTGAAGTTTTATTGGTTGATGTATT